>CAYNDM010000180.1:0-4756 GCA_964395265.1 uncultured Bacteriovoracaceae bacterium | reverse complement strand
GTTTCTGGTGACCGGCCTGATCGTGGCGGCCTGCAATCCCGCCGAATTCTGCGAAGAAGCGTTCACCTCCTCCGCGGAAATCAAAGCCTGCGGCAAGGGTGCGGGCTCGATCGCCGAGACGATCCTGGACGAGTCCCCCGCGATTCCGGACGAGACTCAGGGGACTCGGCATTGCGCCCAAGGGTGCGACAAAGTCTATAAGAAGTCCGATCCTCCGCTCGAGGCGGTCTACGAAGCTTGCGTGCTTTCGTGCCAAACCCGAATCGCTCACGCCCGCTATCAAAGCGAGAAAGAGAAGAGCGCGGCGCAGGGCGGTTTCTCTCCTTGAGCGACTTGAGTGATGCGAGCAATTGACCTATTCTCGCGAGGGCCATGATGAGTTTCACGACGAAGACCCCAGCGCTGTTTATTGTTTTTGCCCTCGCATTGCATGGGCTGTCGGGCTTGAGCCCTTCGCTCAATTCCGCTTTCGCTGCGCCGGCCAAACAGAATGCAAAGCAAAAGCTCACTGAAGCCGAGCGGGAGGAGCTTCGCGCCCGTCTGGAGGCTTCGTTCAACGAAGCTGATCTCCTGATCCGCAATCAGAGAGCGGACGAGGCTGACCTCAAGCGCATCGAGAAGGAGATGGAGCATCTCAAAGTCTTCCATCGAATTCCGTTCTCGGAGCAGGCGGATCAGCTGAAGAAGGATCTCACCGAATCGGCGAAAGCCAAGGGGCTGAAGATCCTGAGTTTCCGCGTGACAGGGCGCTCGAAGCCATTGAGCAAGAAGCAGAAGGTGCCGGACGCGATTTTCACGGATCAGGTGGGATTCAAGCTGGAGCCCCAACAGGTAGCGTCGCTCGTGCATTTCCGGGTGCTCGTCAGCGGCGATCATGAGGAAGTGAAGAACTGGATCGTTTCGTGGCCCGACGAGCAGCTGCGCCTGGTTGAGCCGACGGGCGGACACGGCAATTTTCCGATCAAGGCTCACGCGAAGTTCAATCAATGGGTCGTCACCGGAAACGCGTTCGTGTTCCGGAAGATCCAGTTTCCGCGGCTGAAGATGCGGGATCCGGTGAGCCTCCTTCCGGCTTGGGCCAGGAAGAATCAGGCCCAGTTCGCCAAGCTCGAACCCCGCCTCTGGAAATACGTGAAGGACACTCAGGAGCTGATTCCCAAGGCGCGGCCTCTTCTGGAGTCGCGGCGCAAGTTCCTGCTCAATCAGGCGAGGATGAGCTTCTTCGTCTCGAAGGCGGTTCCTCGTCCCGTCAGAACGACTGACGAATCGCCTGAGCTCCTGAAGTCAGGAGAGTAGGCGCGCGTTTTTCGGCGGATCGCGGGCTTTTTTCCGGAACCCGTGTTTCTCGCGCGGATCCCGTGTTTCTCGCGGATGCCGTATCTCTCCTGGACCTGAGTATCTCCAGATCGCGGGCTTTTCCGGGTCCTGTGTCTCTCCCGGACCCTTGCCTGGGTCAGAAGGGTCGCCAGAATTTCCTTCGTTCACGCCCTCAATGGTACTAAAATATATTCCTATGCTTCGCGAAGAAGTCGGCATCCTCGTGGTTGATGATGTGAACGCAGTGCGCGTGCAAGTGCGCGAGCTCCTCAAGACGTTCGGCTTCAAGCGAATCCTGATCGCGGCCAACGGGGCGGAGGCGATTCAGATGCTCAATTCCGAGCAGATCCAGCTGGTCATGGCGGATTGGTCGATGCTTCCGACGGACGGGATGGAGCTGCTCAAATACATTCGCTCGCACCCACAGCATCAAGACACCTCCTTCGTCATGGTGACCGCCGAGTCGATCCGCGAACGCGTGATCGAAGCGATCCAGGCCGGAGTGGACGACTACATCGTCAAGCCGCTCACGGCCGAGCAGATTCAAAGCAAGGTTTATGGCGTTCTATTGAAGAAGAAGGTGATTTAATGGCCCAAACCGCGAACCAAAAGCAACGCATCCAAGAGTTCATCGACGAGCTGAGCGGATTCGCCCAGATCGCAGAAACCACCCTCGAGCTGATCGAATCCGATATGGTAGGCAACCGCGGCCAGTTCTCCGTGTTTCAGCAAAAGATGTTCGACATCCGGGGGACCGCGCAGCAGCTGAACCTGCCCGAAATCGCCAGGATCGCGGGACTGGGCGAAGAGATCGCCGCCAAAGCCTCGAGCGCGGACACTCGTCCCAAGATCCGAAAATGCGTGGGCGCCCTCTGGGACGCTCTCACCACGGTCAAGCACCTGCTGATCCACGAGGGAGAAGAGACGAGCGAGGAGAGAGACATCCTGATCCTCCGGCTTCAGGCCACGCTCAATGCCCTGGGCGGGGCCCGTCCCAAGATGGATGAGGACGAGATCGCGAAGCTCTTGGCCGAGCGAAAGTCCTAAATCAATTTCTTGATTTTCTCGATGCGCGAGGCGTGAGAGTCGCCCCGGATCTCCGCGTCCCCGAGGATGTCCCCGCGCTGCAGCTCTTTCGCCGGATCACTATCTCCTTCGGGGCGGTACCGGGCCCGGCGCTTGCCGTCTTCACCGCAGATGAAGAACTCCAGGTCTCGTCCTTCGGCATGAGCCGGGCTCACCAACCGATGGCGTCGAAATCCGCCGCTCAAGGCGAGCTCCGGCAAAAGTTCCTCTCTTCGCTTCTTGCTCTTGGCGAAAACCAGGTAGCTGAACGGCAGGCTCTTTCGGTCGAGCCCTGCCATCTTGTCGAGCTCCCGGAAGTAGGGAGGGCGCCACCACATCGCTTCTTCGTGGCACCAATCTTCGGGCGACGCGAGTGCCCCGCAGCTTTGATGTCCCAGGCAGGGCAGCAAGAGCTGGAGCCGGGGGAGAGTCCTTTTGTTGCTCCAGGAGCTCCCGGCGAAGCTCCAGGAGCCTTCGCGACTGAAGCTTCAGCGCCGGCTCGACCAGGATCACCAGCCCTTCGTCTTCAAGATGTTTGTCCCAGGCCCGCAGGAGGTTTCGCGCGAGCTGATCCGCGGGCAAGTCCGCCTCGTTCAGAAAATAGCTCATGACCCAGAGGTTGAACTTGGGCGCGCTGGCGGGCAGGAGGGGCTTGGCGAAGTCGAGCGTCCGGTGAAACAGGCGTGTCCCCCAGTCCTCGATGCCTCTGCTCGCGAAATACGCTCCTGCCCAGGAGGCGCCGAGCTCCAGCATCGCGCGATCCTGCTCGATGAGCGCCCAATCCCCCTGGCTTGGCAAGCCCACGGGCGAATGGCGCTCGCCAGCCGCGATTCCGCAGGCCCCTGAGGCGGGACCGGCTCCGAGCTCGATTCCCTTGAGTCGGTCTCCAGCTCCCCAACGGTAGCCGAGCCGAGAAAGCTCAGACCAGACGGCGGCCACTCGAAAGAGATTGCAGGGCATGAAATACAGGAAATACGCCAGACGTAGATTCGCTGGATTCGAGCTTTCCTTCCAGTACTTGTCCAGGCCGCTCTCTTGGGCCGAGCCCTCACGGTTGAAAAGACTCGAGAGTTTCTCGATATGGGGAACGATGGATCGAGACAGGAAGCGTCTCGATCGAATCGCCTCAGGTTCAGGCATCAGGCCCTGAGTCACGGCAAAGCGGCTGATCAGGGATTCGAACTCGTCGCCGAAAGCCGACGCGAGGGAGGAGGGAACTCGCATGGCGCCACCTCACCAAACTCAATAGCCTTTGTCCAGTAGCTGAGGTAAGTTTTGACCATGCGGACCCACCCCCGTGCATTAGTTCTGGGCCCGAGGGGCGTCGCCGAGCGAGTCGGCCAGCAACTCGAGGCCGAAGGGTTCCTTATCCAGTTCGAGCGCCAGAGCTCGTGTCCCTGGCCCCTGCCTTCGGACCCGGATGCCCACTCCAAGCTGAGGCGAAACCTGCTGGAATTCGCTGAGTCGGCCGGGCCTTCGTCCGCCCTGCGCCCTCACCTGATCCATCCTGGCACGAGCGTCTGGGCCGAGCGACACGAGCTGCTTCGGATCGCGCAAGAGCTGGGGCTGGCAGTTCTGGCGCCGCCGGTTCGGGTCACCAGCCTGTTCAGCAACAAGCTTTCCCTTCTTTCAGAAGCGGATCGCCTGGGGATACCCACGCTTCTCCTCAGCCCTGATCCGCTTTATAGCGTGAGGGAGATCGAACGAGTGCTTGGCGACTCGGCGAAGCGCTTTCCCTTCGTGCTGAAGTCCAGTCGCGGAGGAGGCATGTTCGGGCTGACGGTCATTCATCGTCCCGAGGATCTCGAGAAGCGGCTGCCTCTTTGGATCGAGCAGCTCAGGCGGTACTACGGCGACGTGATTCTCTTTGCCGAGCGCTACACGGAGTGCGCGCGCCACGTGGTCCTGCCTTTCGCGCGTTTTCGCGACGGGCGATTCAAGACTTTTCCGCTGATCGATCGGTCGCTCCAGTGGCGGCACAAGAAGATCGTCGAGATCTGCCCGGCTGACGGCCTGGATGAGGCGGCGGAGCGGGACATGAAGGCCTGGGCCGCTCGGCTTGCCGAACACACTCATTTCATCGGAGTCGGCGCTCTCGAGTTCCTGGTCGACGGACCTCGCAGCTATCTCGTTGAAGGCCTGGCTCGCCTGACAGCGGGATTCCATCTTTGGGAGCAGGCTTCGGAGACGCGGGCTGTTTCCTGGCAGCTGGCCTCGTTGCTCGGGGGAGGGGCGGAGGAGTTTCCCGACTCGCGCGAGGCCTCGGGAACCCAGGCAGCGCTGGCGCTGCGGATTTACGCCGAGGATCCAGTGCTTCAACTGCCCCAGCCCGGGCATGTCTTCGAGATCTCCGAGCCGCGGGAGTGGCAGGTCA
>CAYNDM010000179.1:4282-6704 GCA_964395265.1 uncultured Bacteriovoracaceae bacterium | reverse complement strand
AATAGGCGTAGTTCTCAAGCCGCTCGGAACGGAATTAATCTGGTTGAGACTTCAGATGGCCCTCCCATCGCGATCATCGTCAATGGGGACCAAACTTGGACAGTGGCTGATGTGACCAATCTTACGCCGAAACAGCTGGAAGACGCGGGATTGCTCGAACAGGTGAGGGCGATGGGGTTTGGTGGAGTGGACGAAACATCTAAGGCTGCAAACAGAGCGCAAAACGCTCAGAATGCGGGTGGACGGGCCCCGGGTAGCCCTGGCAGAACCGCGAACGCTGTTGGGAACTCGTTCGCCGAGATGAGCGATGAAGCCAAAGTAAGGTACTTCGATAAGCTTGCCGAGAACCATTCAGAGGTTGCGATCTACAAGGGTCGAGACGGCAGTGTGCACATCTATCCGCAGAATAGCTCTGTCGCCGAAGCTCATGTCGCCAATGGGACTTTGATCGCAGTGGACCCGATGAACTATGGATGGGCCATCAAGAACGCCAAAGAGAATCCGACTCTCTACACGGTGGTCGATAAGGGCGACGAAGGGGTCGAAGTTGGCCTGAACGCCTGTCGTATGTGAGCGGCGGACGGCAATCTTCAGGGCCTCGAAAAGGTCGAGGTCAGCCGAACCGAGATTCCTCCCGAATCTCGCGTCGAGACCGGCTGTGGGGTCTCGATACGTCTAGCAGGCCGCGATCATGACGGTGGAGTCAACAGCGCTTAATCCAAGCGCCGGATCAGTCCGACCATGACGCCTTCGATCTTGAAATCGCCCTCGACCAATGACTCGACCACCAGCGGCTGGTATTTCGCGTTGGCGGGGCGAAGCTCCACTTTTCCACCTTTGCGATAAAAACGCTTGATCGTTGCTTCGTTGCGAATCAGCGCAACGACCGTTTGACCATTCGTGGCGAAACTTTGCTGACGGATCACCACATAGTCGCCGTCGAGGATTCCGTCCTCGATCATCGAATCCCCCGTGATGCGGAGAACGAAATGATCACCGGACTTGAGCATCGAGGAGGGAACCTCGAGCGTCTCCATCGTCTGGATGGCCTCGATGGGACGTCCGGCGGCGACACGGCCTAAAAGGGGGAGGGGGACCGCCTCAGTGGCCGATTGCGCCCGAACCACTTTCGCGCCTCGTCTGGCATTCCAGGTTTTACGGAGGAGGCCTTGACGCTCAAGGCGGACGAGGTAATTTTGGACGGTCCCCAAGGATTTGAATCCGAAATGGCGGGCGATCTCCTGTTGCGAAGGAGCGTACCCTTTTTCAGCAGTGAAGCCGGAGATGAAATCGTGGACTTCCTTCTGTTTGGGAGTCAGAGCCATGATTTTAGTCTAAGCGTAAGTTTTGCGTAAGTCTAGTTTTTTCGTGCGGACCATGCCATACGGAGGCGGATGAATCCCATCGCCAAGACTCTCATTCTGGCCGGAGTGCTCCTCATCGTGATCGGGATCGTTTGGCAGCTCGGAGGAAAGCAGCTGGGAAGGCTCCCCGGGGATATCGCGATCGAGCGTCAGAATTTCAAGTTCTACTTTCCGCTGACGACCTCGATCCTGATCAGCGTGGTGATTTCGGTGATCCTTTTTTTGATCCGCCATTTCTCCAAGAACTAGGACAAGAGCTAGGACTAGGCTGCAAGCGAGCTCAGAGCCAGCGAGATCGGGTCATTTGAAGGGCAATCCTGTCTCCCTGTGCGGGTGTTGCCGAAGGGATCCTTGTAGAAGAAGAGTTTTTCTGAGCCGCGCTTCAGGCAAACCCCGCAATCGATCTCCAGGAGATGCTTCACAGCTTCGTCGATGGTTTCTTCGAGTCCGTGCCTTGATGGATCCCGGGTTCGCAGGACGAGCCAGATCGGGAATTCCTGGAACTGCTCGTCTTCTTGTCTGAAGACCTGGAACTCGACCCCCGAACGTTCTCCCATCGCGGTCCTCCCGTCTGGGTACGGGGTCTCGTATTCCCCGTAGGTCCGGACGCTCATGGAACGGAACAAGGCGCAGGCGAGCTGGATGAGCGGCAATTTCGAACGAATATGCAGGATTTCGGTTCTCATGCGACTGACGTCCCCCTTTGACCGAATTGGATTCAGTATAGGCGGAATAGCCCCAGTCTTGAATGGGTCAAGAGCGACATGGGACGAGATTGGCTCACATGGCAGATCCGGCGAATTGGGGGTGGTTTCGGATCTGGAGCGAGATCTCTTCGTCTGGCGCTGTGGAATCGCCGTAGGGGCGTTTGACGCTTGAGTGCCCGAGTTTCTCGATCCACTCGGGCCCCAAGGGGAATCTCAAGGTCTCGAGGCGCGTGGAGGCGACTGTCGTCTCTGCTTTCATTTCGGTCGAGACGCCTCGGCCGACGAAGAAGCCGGCCAAAAGCAGCCCCATTAGAACCGCCGTCGAGGCGCTGTAGGTGACCAAAGCCGAGT
>CAYNDM010000179.1:0-4272 GCA_964395265.1 uncultured Bacteriovoracaceae bacterium | reverse complement strand
CTCCAGAGGTGCGGGCAGGTATTGGGAGCGTAAAAGTCGTAGTAAACCAGCTCTGGAGGGTCTTGGGCCTCGAGCGCGGCCTCGAACTCTCCTTCCACCAGCTTCCAGCGGATGGCTCCCTCTGGCGAGTCGTAGTGTTTGTCTGCCAGCAGCTTTCGAAGCGCGGCTTCGTTTCGTTTGACGAAAGGAAAGCGCCCGGCATGCTGAAGAGCGAGCTCCAGCCCCTGCGGCTGATTCTCGAAACTCACGATCTCGAGAACTCTCCCTCGATGCCCTAGAGAGGCCCTGAGCTCGAGCGCCGCCAGCGAGTTTGCCGCGATTCCCAGACCGACGTCCCATAGGACCAACGGATCATGGGAGTCTTCGAGCAGCCTTCTCTCCAGCTCCGACTGATGAAGGTAGATCTGGGTCGCTTCGCGTTCGGGGCCGATGGCCGAGTGCATGGCCTGCCCCGATCGGCTGTTCCTGATGGTCAGCGCCTCGGGGCCAAGATCGATCAGCTCGTGCTCGTCCTTTGGACTGTTCTTGGCCTGGTCATTCACAGCGGGCCGTCTGGAAGATTGAGGTGCTCCACGAAGATCGTCTGGCAGTAGTTGCGGATCGCCATCTGCTCGGTCATCGAGGAGAAGAGGAATTCGAGACCCACGCGAAAATTGAGGGGCTCCCGATGAAGCACTCTCTGGTTCAGCGTCACCGGATGGCACCAGAGGACGTTGGCTTTGGCATAGAAATAACGTGGCTCTTCGATCGTCAACGAGACCTGTGTCCCCGGAAGGAGAGGTTCGTTCACGAAGAGCTTCATCCCTTGATGGGTGACGTCATTGAGCACGACCTTCGCGGTCAGCAGCTCCAGGGCCTGGTTGAAGCTGTCGCCGATCCTAAGCTCGGCGCGAACTTGCTTCATGTGGTATTGGCTCCGCTCCTTGCGCTCACGTTCGCGCTGCTTCGAGGCTCTCACGGATCTCAGGTAGGCTCGGACGCGGTATCGAGGGACATCCCACATGTATTTCTTAACGGAACGCCGGGACTCAAAGTTGAGTCCATTGGATCAGTGCGGCCCGCCCGGATGCTTCGGGGTGGGCAGGAGCTTTTTGGTGTCGGCGGATGCTTTGGTCCGGTCTGGCCGGTTTTTGACGCTAAATCGACGATAGTGGCGTATTTGCCCGTGGAACCCGGGAAAGTCGGGAGGTGGATGGGGAGAGGTGTCAGTCGGAATAAGGGCGTCATGAGGTGGAATCGGGCAGGACACGAGGCTGAGCGTGGTCTAATAATTTTATACAGCGCGTTAAGACTTGAGAGTTGCTAGGGTTTGCGATATTGCAGGCCAAGCGCCAGAGATGATCACCCTGACCCAGGAGGCCCGCATGATACGCAAGAGAGAATGGATCATTCTTTCAGGAAACTCCAACCGTGTTCTTGCTCAGAAGATCTGCGAGCGCTTGGGAAAATCTCTAGGAGAAGCCGAGGTCCGGCGTTTCAGTGACGGCGAGGTTTTCGTCGAGATCCGCGAGAACGTCCGCGGGCGCGATGTGTATGTCATTCAAAGCACCTGCAAGCCAGCCAACGACACGTTGATGGAGCTTCTCATCATGATCGACGCGCTCAAGCGCGCCAGCGCGAAAGAGATCACGGCCGTGGTTCCGTACTACGGTTATGCCAGGCAGGATCGCAAGGTCGCTCCGCGCACGCCGATCAGCGCCAAGCTCGTCGCGGATCTTCTGGTGGCGGCCGGAGCCACCCGCGTGGTCTCGATGGATCTGCACGCGGGCCAGATCCAAGGGTTCTTCGATATCCCGTTCGATAACCTTTTCTCTTCGCCGGTGATCGTGGATTATCTGAAACGCGAGCTCATGAGTAAGGGAGAGTTCGTGATGGTCAGCCCGGATGCCGGGGGCGTCGAGCGGGCCCGCGCCTACGCCAAGCGCCTCAATGCATCGGTGGCAATGATCGATAAGCGCCGAACTGGCCCCAATGTCGCGAAAGCTATGAACGTGGTGGGCGATGTCGACGGCAAGTGCTGCATCATCCTCGATGACATGATTGATACCGCCGGAACGTTGACCGAGGCGGCCCACGCCCTGGTCGACCATGGCGCGACCAAGCTCTACGCGGCCGCCACCCACGGGGTGCTTTCAGGCCCAGCGGTGGAACGCATTCAGGCCTCTCCGATCGAGAAGGTGATCGTCACCGACACGATTCCTCTTTCGCCCGAAGCGGAGAAATGCGGCAAGATCGTGCAGCTCTCGGTCTCGGACCTTTTCGCCGAGGCGATTCACCGAATTCATAACTACGACAGCGTGAGTAGCCTGTTCATCTGAGGCTCGAGTCGCGGATGAAGCTGATCGTAGGACTAGGCAATCCCGGACCCCGTTACGAAACGACTCGCCACAACGCGGGCTTTCTCGCGGTGGATCGGTTGATCGATCGGTGGAAAGCGCGCGGCCCTGCGGTCAAGTACCAGGGCGAGGTCTATCAAGCCGAGTTTGGCGGCGAGAAGCTCCTGTTGATCAAGCCCATGACTTATATGAATCTCTCGGGTCGTTGCGTGGCCCAGTTCTTCACGTTCCATAAATGCGCGCCGGGAGACCTGATCGTGATCCACGACGACGTGGATCTCAAGCCCCTGAGCCTTCGGATCAAGACCGGCGGAGGAGCGGGCGGGCATAACGGCCTCAGGTCCATCGATCAGAGTTTGGGAGCGGGGAACAACGGCTACCATCGTGTCAGGATCGGGGTAGGCAAACCGGGGCCGGAAAAGCCCGGAATGGATACGTCTGATCACGTCCTTGGTCAGTTCAGCGATCAGGAACTCCAAGCCTTGGATCCTCTATTGGACGACGTTGCCCAAGCGATCGAGTTGATCATCCAAGGTGATGTCGGTCGCGCCATGACCCAGTTCAATCAGCGATGATCATGCCCCAGAGCAGGAGGCTGAGTCTCCCGCTTCGGAACCCGGATTCGCGGATGGCGTTCCTCAGCAGCTCTCGCTCGTACCCGTCGATCCAGATTCCCTGGCAGGTGGGGCAGACGTCCAGCACGACCCCGTGATCCGCCAGCTTGTTCATCTGGACTCCATCCAGCGGGCAGCTCCGCTTGGGCTCGTTTCGGATATCGTAATCCTGCCGGCATCGGTCACAAGTGGGCTTTCCATCGACGGCTCCGGTCGCATAACAGTAATTGCAGATACTACAGAGTCCACCAGGGTTCATGCGGTCCTCCTTGAGGCAAGAGTATGACGTCTCAGATAGGGAGTTGCCAAGGGGCACGCGCCGCCGCCCGCCCGGCTGATTCCTGAGTGGAAGAATGGATTCATTTATGCCATGAAAGGGGCTTATGGGATTTCAATGCGGCATCGTTGGGTTGCCCAATGTGGGCAAATCGACCATTTTCAATGCGCTGACCTCGGCCAAAGCCGAAGCGGCCAACTATCCGTTCTGCACCATCGAGCCGAACACCGGTATCGTGAAGGTGCCCGACCCGAGGCTAGCCGCGATCCAGCAATACATTCCGACTGACAGGGTCATTCCCGCCACGATGACCTTCGTGGACATCGCCGGTCTGGTCAAGGGCGCCTCCAAGGGAGAGGGCTTGGGCAATCAGTTCTTAGGGCATATTCGCGAGACGAATGCCATCGCTCATGTCGTGCGCTGTTTTTCGGACCCGCACGTCGTGCATGTCGACGGATCCGTCGACCCGCTTCGGGATATCAGCGTGATCGACACCGAGCTGATTTTCGCGGATCTCGACACCGTCAATAAGCGCTTCGCGACCCTACAAAAGACCGCGCGCGCGGGCGATAAGAAAGCCGCGGCGGTGATGGGCGTGCTGGAGCCGGTGAAGGCGGGCCTGGAGGCAGGCAAGCCGGTTCGAGCGCTCGGGCTGTCAGAGGACCAGCTTGAGCTAATCAGGGATTTCCATCTGATCACTTCGAAGAAGGTGATGTACATCGCCAATGTGGACGATACCGATATCGGCTCAAGCGAGCCGAACGAGTTCGTACGCAGGCTCACGGACCATGCCGCGTCCGAAGGCAGCCCCGTCGTCCAGATCTGCGGAAAGATCGAATCGGAGATTGCCGAGTTGGACGAGTCGGAGAAGGCCTCGTTCCTCCAGGAGATGGGAATGTCCGAGCCCGGGCTCAACCGCGTGATTCGCGCGGGCTACGATCTGCTCGGCCTACGGACCTACTTCACGGCGGGTCAGATCGAAGTGCGCGCCTGGACCATCCGCAAAGGATGGAAGGCGCCGCAGGCCGCCGGCGTTATTCACACG
>CAYNDM010000178.1:0-6717 GCA_964395265.1 uncultured Bacteriovoracaceae bacterium | reverse complement strand
GCCCCCCTGGCGAGCCGATAGCACGTCCGCCAGGTTGTCGAGCGACGTCCAGCTCCCCAGGTCATCCCATCCGCAATCAAGCGCGAAGGTTACGACGTTCCGAGCCTTCTCCATGATGCCGTAGTCGATCGAGGTCGCGGTCATCTTCGGATAGGCCGCCTTGGCATTGCCGTTCTCCGACTCCCAGGCGCGGCCAAGCTCTGGCATGAACCGGTCGAACGCATCCAGCACGACACGCGCTTTCCAGATGAACATTCCGCCGTTCCAGAGGTAGTTCCCGGCCGAGACGAACTCGCGGGCGCGCTCCAGGTTCGGCTTTTCCACGAAAGCCTCCACCTGGCTGCATTCCCCGGCAACCCTGGCTCCCACCTTGAGGTACCCGTAACCGGTTTCGGGACGATCCGGCTTCACTCCCAGCGTGACCAGGTCGTCGTGAGCCGTGGCCCATTCGGCGGCCGCGCGAACGGTCTGGGCGAACGCTTGAGGCTTGGCAATGAAATGGTCCGCCGGCATGACCAGCATCAGACCTTGCGGGTCGCGCTGGGCCACTTCGCGAGCAGCCCAATACACACAAGGAGCGGTATTCCGGCCCTGAGGCTCCGCCAAGACCGTCACCTCGGGCGCCTTGGCACGCACCGAGCTCTCCAGGCTTTCGGTGGTCACGATCAGCCGCTGCTTCTCCGGCACCAAGCCGTCGAATCGCCTGAGTGTCTGTCCCAGAAGCGTTTCTGACCCCTTGCCTCCAAAAGAGAGAAGCTGCTTGGGTCGGCGAGAAGTGCTTTTAGGCCAAAAGCGCGTGCCGCTTCCGCCCGCCATCACGACGAGGTAGAGATGATTGGATTCTGTCATTTTGATTCTCCTGGGCGAATCAGGCCTGAGAGGTACCCGCGCGGCCGTATCCGTCCTCGATGCGCACCACGTCATCCAGCTGAGGCGTTGAAACCTCGAAAACATCGCAATCTTCAACCGCGATCATCCGATGCTTTCGGCCTGTCGGGATGTGATGCGCTTCGCCCGCCGAAAGTAGGATCTCCTGCATGACCCCCTTCTCGTCCTCGAAAACGAAGTTCATTCTCCCTGAGTACACGAGAATGGTCTCTTCCTTGACCTGATGGTATTGCAGCGAGAGCTTGTGACCCTTTTTGATGTGCAGGATTTTCCCTACGTAGTCGCCTGTCTTGGCCCAGATCAACTCATGACCCCAGGGCTTCTCCACTCGGTGAATGGGTTGCTTTGACATCTTCCTGCTCTCCTCTGAATTACTCGATCCGGTTGGATACGATATAGGAGTCGATCACCCGTTGAGAGCGCAACTTCTTGCCGGCCTTGTCTGCCGCTTCGATCGAATCATAACCGCCGAGATAGATGCGATACCACTTTCCCTTGTTTTTCAAAATCACGGAACGCAGGTACGGCTCGATTCCATGCCGCTCGATCTCCTCGATCCTGGCCGAAGCGTCGGCCAGATCCTGGTAAGATCCTACCTGGAGCGTGTATTTGCGATCGGGGGCGCTCCTTCCGGCAGCGGGATGCTCAGCGGGCTTCAGCTCATCATCTGGCTTCTCCCCTGATGAGGGCGACTGGGAAGGCTCTGCCGCACTCGAATGAGTCCCATCCAGCGTCGTGGCTCCACCCTTCTTGCTGACGGCAGCTTTGGGAAGTTCGACGGGTTTTGGCTCATCCAGCTTGATTCCAGTCCGAGCCACTTCCTCATGAAGCCTTCGATCCAGGATCTCCTCCGCGGCGTGTTCAACACCTTTGGCTTCTTCGGCCAGTTCCTGGCGGTTCGGAACCTGATCGGGAAGCGTTTGAAGCGGGGCAAGCGTTCCCGAGCCAGGTTCGGCTTGTCCATGGTCGGCGGACGAAACTGGCTTATACAAAGCCACGCGCTTGCCCAGGTGAACACCCAACGTGAAAGCAAAGAGCGCGACCATGACCCCAAGTAGGACTAGGACACCCATCTCCTTGCGGTCATATATGAAAAGTCGCTGCTTTTGCTCCATTATAGTTTGAAATCATATCGACGCCCACGAACGGTGTCAATTCGCGTACACCCCCAACCTGGTTAAAGTCGTGAATTCGAACCGGGAGTCCATGAACCCCGAGCGAGCGCCCTCAGGCGGGCGCCAGGGATGGAACGCCTCTTCCACTCCTCCGCGCCCGGAGGATCGAAATGAAACCCATCTATTTGCTTCGAAATGAGTCAGGACAGGGTCTGACCGAGTACCTGGTGCTTCTGATCCTGATCTCGATGGTCAGCGTCGTAGCCGTGAAATCTCTGGGAGGAATCGTGAAGGATAAACTCCGATACGCCCGCGAGAAGATCAACAGGGAAGTCACTTACAACGACTGAAGGGGACTCCTTGCTCAATGGGCCGATCCCGCCAACCGAGCTGCTCCGAAGCCGGGCAGACCACGATTGAATTTGCCATCAGTGTCGGCATTCTCGTCCTCTCCATCTCGGGCGCAGGATGGCTATTCTACGCGAAATGGCAAAGGGCCAAATGCGCGTACCTGGTTTTCGAGCATACGCACGCGAGGTTGACCGGAGTCGTCTCTTTTCCCACTCTTTCAGCCCTATCGAAGGGAATCCACCTGCAAGAAGACGAGTTGGGCGTGGAGGGGCAGGGACGCTGCCAAGACGCCATGGAGAAAGTGCGACTAAGGAAACTGGAGGGAATCCAATGGTGAGCCGCGGACAAAAGGGCTCACTGAGCTTTCCAATGAGCTTGATTTTGTTTGTCTCGCTGGGTTCCAGCGCGACCTTGATCACGCTTTTCAATCATTGGAAAGGCCAAGTGAGGGTTCAGCTGGAGCTCGATGAGTGCGTGGGCAAGACAGCCCACGATCTCAGAGATCGCATGAAATCGATTGAGCGGCTCAATCTCGCGATGACCGCGACTCGCGCTGCCTTGGCCGTGAGCACGATCGCGCCCCCGGGCCGAGCCGCCTTGCAAGCGACGCTTCAGGTCGAGGCGCTCGAGCAGCAGCGACTCATTCTGATGTGGAGGATCAAACAGGCTGCGTGGCTGACCCGAAGGGGTTGCCCGGAGTCCAGAGGTTTACCCATGCCGTATCCTGATTTTCCTTGGATCCAGGATCCGCCTGACTCGTTGGGCCCGCGGCCGTTGCGCCTACCCTCGCCCGACCCGAGGCTCAGGATCGGCCTGAAGGCGAGGAATCGAAGTTCGTTCGCGGTGGTGGAGAGAAGAAATGAAGAAAGAAAATGGACGGCGAACTGGAGCAATCCTTCGAGACTGCTCAGCACAAGTCTTGATTGAGGCCTGTTTATGGACCGCAGTGATCACGGTATCGGTGGCGCTCAGTTCCCAGATTTTTCGGCTCGCTTACGTGGGTTATCGCGGGCATTTGCGAAACTCTCCCGTGAGCGGGCGCTGATCCTCCTCAAGCTGCCTGCCGGGATCCTACTCCTTCTGATCAGCGTTCTCCTTGCATTTTACGCGAAGGACATCGCTTTGGTGCAGGCCGAGGCGACCTGGCATCGAACTCACTTTCCAGGCCAGGCCGTTTGGGAGTGGACGCTGGGACAAAAAGGCTTTAGCCGAGTCTCGGCTCCCGCCGAGATCCACCGTTTCCTGCGAGCGCTTCCCCTCTCGCTGGATTCGGCTCATTCGGTCTGGCTCGAAAATCAGGCTGAAACGATCGTCGTTTTCCAAGCCCCGGAGCTGGACGTGCTTCCGCTGGTCTACACCCGGGCCGACAAACGGGCGCGAGCGACGAAGCCCTCCCGGAGCCAATGGCAGCCTCTGGGCACGGGGTGGCCAGCCTTTGAGCTCGCTCTCGAAGCGATCGAAAAGATGCCTCGTCCTCAAGTCGTGCGCTCTCGCCCACAGCGAAGGTTTTCGGATCCTCGCGCGATCCAATATTGACAGTTGCACTGGCTCTGGCTTAGTGCAGAACAATATGAAATCATACGCATCCGGTCCAGCAATCCTCACCGTAGGCTCCATGGCGTTTGACACGATCAACACCCCCGCCGGCAAAGCCGAATCCGTGTTGGGTGGATCCGTGAACTACTTCTCGGTGGCCGCCTCCTTTTATGCTCCCGTGCATATCGTCGGCGTCGTGGGAGAGGACTTCCCCGAATCGCATCTCGAGTGGCTCAGCAGCCGCGGCGTGAACGTGGATGGAGTACAGGTCGCCAAAGGCAAGACCTTTCACTGGGTCGGCTCCTACGACCAAAATCTGAACGAGGCAAAGACCCTTTCGACCTTCTTGAACGTCTTTGAGTCCTTCAAGCCCCAGCTCAACGAGACCCACTGCAAGGCGCCTTACGTTTTTCTGGCCAATATCGATCCCAACCTGCAGGTTGAAGTGCTGGATCAGGTCCAAGGTCATCAGCTGGTGGCCATGGACAGCATGAACTTCTGGATCACTGGTAAACTCGAAGAGTTGAAAAAGGTTCTCAAGCGTGTGGATATTCTCTCGATCAACGAAGGAGAAGCCTTCCTGCTTTCGGGCCAGCGAAACCTGATGAAAGCCGCGCAGCTGATCCGGGACTTGGGCCCTTCCGTTCTGATCGTGAAGCGCGGCGAGTACGGAGCAGTGCTCTTCACCCCGCACGGGATCTTCCTCGCTCCGGCCTATCCCGTCGAGCAGGTCACGGATCCGACGGGAGCAGGCGACAGCTTCGCGGGCGCCTTCATGGGTTATCTGGCCGAAGCCGGCGCGCATCGCCGATTGGCGCACGAAGACCCTGACCGGTGGGAAGAGCTCCTTCGTCGCGCTGTACTTGCCGGCTGCGTGATGGCGAGCTTCACCGTCGAGGACTTCAGCCTTCACCGATTGATGCGACTCGAGACTCCCGAGCTCGTGGCCCGCCAAAACTCCCTGATGAAGATGATTTCGATCTAAGGCCCGTCTCAAGCGTCCTGCTGCCAGTCTTGGACCCCGCCTTCCAACTCCGGACGTCCAGTATCGGTCTAAAATCCGTCTCAGGCGCTCCGCGACCGATCATGCGCCGTGGGCCTCTGGCTACAGATCTCCGGCTTGGTCTTGCTTCCTTCGAAGCACGTCGTCCACGGCTTTCTTGAACTGCTCCTTGAAGCGATCGCGGGAGAATTCCCCAGCCCGCGCGCGACAGTCTTCCCCTCGAGGGGCGATCTCCCCTTTCTCGAAGCGCTGCACGACTTCCATCAACGCCTCCACCGTTTGGGGGCGGAAGAAGGCACCCGTCTTCTCAGTGACTGTCTCAGCGGCCCCTCCTTCCCCGTAGGCGATCACGGGAGCCCCAGAAGCCATGGCCTCGAGAGGAGTGATTCCAAAGTCTTCCATTCCAGGAAACACGAAGGCCTTGCAAGTCGCGTAAAGCCGGTCGATCTCGTCGTTCGTGGGAGAGCGCACGAATCGGATCGTCGGCCCCGCCATGGCATGAAGCCTCTCCTCATCCTGCCCTCCTCCCGCGATCACCAACGGAAGGCCCAGCCGGTTAAAAGCCTGGATCGCGAGATCGACTCTCTTGTACGGGGCAAAAGCTCCAACGATCAGATACTCCTGACCCGGCTGACGGGGAAGAACGAAGCGACCAAGATCGGCGAACGGATAGATCACTTCGGAGTCGCGGCCATAGAAGCGCCTCACGCGCTCGGCGATGAAGCGGCTATTGCAGATGATCTGATCCACGCGATCCGGGGTGCTCACGCGCCGGTCCCAGCGCTGCAGATAGGGTCTCACGCTCGCGGCCGCCATTCTCACTGGGAGTGATGCCCGCCCTGGGCCGAAGTAATCCTCGTACCGGTCCCAAATGTACCGCATCGGCGCATGAACGTAGCTCACGTGAATCGCGCCAGGGCGCTTGCGGACACCCTTCGCCACACAATGAGAGGAAGAGATCACGAGATCATACTCGCTGAGATCGAATCGCTCGATCAGGGACGGCATGACCGGCAGGAAATGACGATAACGATCCGTGGCTCCGGGAATCTTCTGAAGCGCGCTCGTGTGCCTAACTCTATTTCTGAGCGCGGGAGAGATCCTGCCGGGGATCTCCAGGAGGGTGAAGATCTCGGCCTCGGGATACAGCTCCGCGATGGCTTCGAGAAGATAATCCCCGCCTCGCAGCCCGGGCAGCCAATCATGAATCAGAGCGACTTTCGAAGCCAATCCTTGCCTCCTTGCGACGATCGGAGCGAGCGACCAGGAACTCTCACATCGCGTTTCTGAAATAATCGAGACTCGCCTTCAGGCCCTCTTCCAGATCGACTCGCGGCTGCCAACCCAGCAGAGTGCGCGCGCGAGTGATCTCCGGGCAGCGCCGCTTGGGATCGTCAGGGCGCGCCGGAAGGCTCTTGAGCGCCGAACGGCTTCCTGTGAGCTTGAGGATAGTCTCGGCGAACTCGCGGATCGTGCGCTCGGCCGGGTTACCGATGTTCACAGGCTCGCGAATCTGGCTTTCAAAAAGACGAACGATGCCGTCCACGAGGTCGGAAACGTAGCAAAAGCTCCGGGTCTGCATTCCATCGCCGTGTATGGTCAAGGGCTTACCTCTCAGCGCCTGCATGCAGAGCTCGGGCACGACCCGTCCGTCGTCAGGGCGCATTCGAGGGCCGTAGGTATTGAAGATCCTCACGATCCCCGCGTTCAGCGACGGGAATTTTTTCTGAGCCGACTCGGACGATACGCCGCGGATCGCGCTTGATACGTATGCCTCGGGGGAGCGCGTCGCCACGGCGGCGGAGGCGCGGGGGGCGCCGGTGC
>CAYNDM010000177.1:0-6742 GCA_964395265.1 uncultured Bacteriovoracaceae bacterium | reverse complement strand
CTCCACGCCGGCTCATACCCAGCACGGCGACAAGATCATCGCTGATCGCGGCAAGGCCTTTGGGATGAAGACCCGCCACATCAACGGCAACGATGTCGAGGAGTCCTGGTTCGCGATCCGCGAGGCGATGGATTACATCCGTTCCGAGCGCCGGCCTTATCTTCTCGAAGCGCGCGTTTCCCGTCTCTACGGGCACAGCTCCGCATCGGGCGCGAACTTCGTCCAGGGAGAAGAGGACCCGATCGCGACTTTCGAAGCGCAGCTGGAGTCCGCTGGAATTCTGGGGCGCAAGGAAATGGACGAGATCCGCGAGCGCTACACCGCCGAGATGCTCGACATGGCGAAGCGCGTGAAGCAAGAGCCTATGCCCGACGGCTCCACGATCTATGACTTCATTTATTGCGGCCAGAAAGGAAAGTACTGGTAATGGCAAACATGGCGCAGGCCATTCGCATGGCCCTTCATTACGGCGAAACCCAGATGGGCGTGACGGACGTCTTCGGCGAAGACGTCGGTCCTCCGTTGGGTGGTGTTTTCACGGTGACTCAAGGCCTCAAGACGGCATGGAACTCTCCGCTTGATGAACGTGGGATCATCGGCGCGGCCATGGGTCTTGCGATGGCGGGAGACCGTTGCGTCGCTGAGATCCAGTTCTGCGACTACATCTACAATACGATCGATCTGCTGAAGCTCGCGGGCATGCAGTGCTGGGCGTCGAACGGCCAATGGTGCATGCCGATGACCGTGATGACTCCGGTGGGAAGCGGGATCCGCGGATCCATCTATCACTCGCACTCCTTCGACGCGACCATGACCCACATCCCAGGCTGGAAGATCGTCATGCCTTCCAATCCCCTGGATGCTTACGGTTTGATGATCGCGTGCCTGAAGGAGAACAATCCGACGATGTTCCTCAAGCCCAAAGCGCTGCTTCGGGTGCGTGGGAACGAGCCGATTCCGGGCGAGCCGGACCTGACCCCCGAAGGCCAGAAAGAGCTTTCGGCGATGATCGACAAGCCGGTGGGCGTCGACGCTTCGTCGTGGGAACCTCGGTGGCCGAGTGGTCTGACCGACTACACGGTCGAGATCGGAAAAGGAAAGGTCGTGCGCGAAGGCGAGCATCTGACGGTCGTGAGTTACGGACGCACGCTGCCTTTGGCCGCCCAGGCCGCCGATCAGCTTCGCAACGAAGGGATCAGCGCCGAGGTGATCGATATGCGCACGCTCTGGCCGTATGACTGGGAGCTGATCAAGTCCTCAATCCAGAGGACTCACAAGGTCATTTACCTGAACGAGGACACCGAAGTGACGAACTTCGGCGAGCACCTGGTTCGCCGCACGGTCGAGGAACTCTTCTACGAGCTCGAGGCTCGTCCGAAGCTTCTGGCTGGCGCGTTCACTCCGGGCATCGGTTTGGCCGATCCGCTGGAACTGGCGTGCGCGCCGCAGCTGGGGCATATTTTGGACGCGAGCCGCGAGGTCGCGGCCGAGAGAGCGTAAAAAGTCTCTTTGGCTCGCCGCTGCGTCGGGTGGGGATTTCGGTCCTCAATTGAAGCAGGGTCGGCGGTCCATTGATCGCAGAGGGGCGGATTCCTGGAAACGGGGATCCGCCTTTTGTGGTTTCAGGTTGTTTTTCGGGGCTATGGTAGACTGAAGGAGATGGATACCGACGACTGGGTCGTCCTGGCCACATTTTCTTATCGCCATGAGGCCGAAGTTGTCCGCGGCCTCCTCGAAAGCCACGAGCTTGAGGCTCGCATTCATTCCGATGATTTGGGGGGCCTAAGGCCGGCGCTCTCGCTGACCCAAGGGGTGCAGCTTCTGGTTCGCGTGCGCGATCTGTATTCGGCAAGGCAGCTTCTCGCGAGCGCGGACGAAAAATCGGATGAGTAGCTGATTAGGGGCCGCAGTTCGGAGCAGGGGAAATGTCCCCGAAGTCCGCTTTCACCTTTGCGTAGATGCCCTTCAACTCCTCAAACCCGGATTCTTCCTGATTGCACGCGCCTTCGATTTTTTCGAACTCGCAGATATACGTCGAAGCGACCTTGAGTCGCTCGGAGCCGTTCTGCACGGCCTCCTGGATGTCTTCGTGGGTCGACTTGAGATGACGCTGGAGCTCGTCGATTTCTTCGTTCAGCCTCTTAATCAGCGAGTCCAGCGCAGGGACCGCGTTCTGAAGCGCGCCCGTGGATTCCGATTGGGCGTGGAGCTTGCGCTTTTGTTGGGCATTTTGAATCTCGCTCCTCTTCAGCGCGATGATGTCCTCAATCTGTTGGCTCTTTGATCGGAGCGTCGCGGGGCTCCTGATACCGGACGGTTCGCTTTGCAGGGCCTGTACGGAGATCACGCCAAGCGAAACCGCCAGAGAGTAGAGCTTATGAAAAGCGGGCTCGCAGGCTCCGTTGGGGCAGGTCGCGATCTGCGATAGCGGCTCGGCGATCCTGTCCGAAGTGGCGGAAGCGTCCCACGGCAGGGCTCCGATCAGCAGGAGCGTTACCAGGTATTTGAGGCGCGAAGAGCCCGTTGATGGCATGCGCCTTCAGTATAAGCGATAAACTGCAGAAACCTCAAAATCCTGGCTTCGCCGAAAATCCGAGTGAATTCAAGATGATGCCATGTGTCAAAAAAATCAAAGCCCTGTATTCCCAAGGGATTTTTAAACAGTTACACTATTCTAATCGGACACGTGTGTCGGGGGACTCCAATGGTCGATCAGGGACTGAAGGGTACGTGGCGCAAACTCGGGTACTGGGCGCTGGTGTTGGCGATCGGCACCAGTGGTTTGCCGCCCGCGGCTTCTGCGCAGTCGAGCGGTTTGACTTCGTTCGATCCGGCACAGTTCCAGTCGGGACTCCCCAAGGGGTTCGATCAAGTCAACGGGAACAATCTCAAGAACATTCTATCGATGTGCGGGGAGCAGACGAAGGGGATCTTGAAGAGAGCCGGGAGTATCCTTCAAAAGGCCGCTACAGGAGTGCCGCTTGCCCAGCCGGGGGAAGAAAAGGATTCTCTAGGTTGTTCCACCGCCAATTCGATCGGAGACGCGGACGACCTCGCGTGCGCGAATGTCCAGTCTGGCGGAAAGTATGACGCCAATAAGTGGGAACAGCTGAATAAGCAGAATCAGTCTTATCTTTCGGCTCTTTCATGCAAGAAGGATAAATTCTCTGAGGCGGATCAGGCGATTCAGTGTTTGAGCCAACAGGCGTCGATGCTGGTGCAGAACATCGCGTCGTTGCAGGCCGCGTTCGTGGGTAATATCCAGCGAATGCAGAAGGACCTGGCGCAGCTCAATGCGATCAAAGAAGATCGCGTATCGCAGATGCAGGAAGTGCAGAAGCGGCTGCATGGGGATAAGCAGACAGGCAAGAGGGGCATTCTTGAGCTGAGAGACGAGACGAAGAAGCTCGTCGAGGCGATGGAGGGCGAGATCCAGACGCAGATCAAGGAGCCTTGGGACGGTGTCGCGCTTCAGAAGAAGGTGCTGAACGAGCGAATCGAGAGCCTGAAGATGGGCTTGGCCAGCAAGTGCTTCCAGGAGCGGAAAGGCTCGGGGTATCGCTGCCTGCGAAACGGCCCGCCGGTGACCGCCAAAGAGTACGTGCTCTGCCGTTACGGGCAAAATCAAACGATCAGCAAGGTCGGCACTGTGGAGTCGGACAAAGGGACATTGAATCGTGCCGCCTCCGCTCAGGCCGGATTGGAAGCTCTTTTGAGCGAGATGTTCGAGCAGATGCCGAGCAACGCGTCCATTCCGAAGAGCGAGGAAGAGGCGACCGCGTTCATGTCGCAGTCTAGCGGCATCCTGACGGTGCAACAGCTCCGCAAGAGATTCGGCGAGCGCCTGGCGGCGTTCAATGGCAAGGGGCTCGATATCGAAGGCTTCGTCATGAAGACGATGGCTTCTTGCTACAAGCGCGCGAACGCCGATGTCGAACGGGAGCGCACTCGGGACTCCGTGATCCGAACGCAGATCGTGCAGACGCAGAAGGCCGAAGAGCGGGCTCAGCGCGCGACGGCGACGATCCTGAATCGCTATAGCGAGCATTACTCCGCGGCGTTCCGGGCATTGACGGGAAATCATATGCCGGTCAATACGGCGGCCTGCACGGGCGCGAAGCCCAATACCCAGATCCAATGCGCCGAAGACCTTAAAACCAACATGACCCAGCTCCTGGCTGGGACCGGGCCGAATAGCTCGGTGGCGATGACCGTTCGCGCTCCCAGCAACCAGAGCCTCTCGGTGGCGTTCACTTGCGACGGACTGAACGATTGCGCCCAGAAGCTCGAGAACCTCCACGGGTCGCTTGACGAAGAAACCAAGCGCATCGACACGTACAAGCAGAACTACGTCATGACCGCCAACCAGAACATCGATCGCTTCGCCAAGCAGATGGCGGGAATGCTGAACCAGCACAGCCAGGCTCTGATGAATCAGCTTCAAGGGTTGAATATGTCGCTCGCTGCCCTCGGGGTTTCGCCGGGACTCGAGATCCGGCCCATGGATCCGGAGCAGCTCGTGCCGCAAGAGCCAGATGGGCTTTTCGGGCCTCCCAACAACGTCATGGCGCTGATCGGGGCGCAGATGAACCCTCCGTTGCCGAACATCAATGCCAACAGCTTTTCGGAACTTGCGGCAGCGATGGCCAAGGCGAGGAACAAGGCAACGACGGATTTGGATGAGGCAAATCGGGTGACGACGAGACTTGCCTCGCTGAAAATATCCTGTAGCGCAGAAGACGTAGAGGACAAGTTTGAATCTGCCAAAGCTGCCTTTGAGTCACTCAGGAACGCGAACTGCGGATATTTGACGAAGGATTGTGGGGCAGGAGGGGAGACCGGATTAGATTCCCTCTTGTCTGAGCTTGCACGGGTCGAGCAGCTCCAATTTTCTGGTTTCAAGTCCGGAAACGTTTCTAGGCTTCGTTCCGGAATTGACGGACTCTGCAATCGAACTCCTGAAAGCGCCAAGTATAGTGTTGAATTGGCGAAAAAGAATGTTCTGCAACTGCAAGCTGAAATTGCTTCTAAAAGATGCGAAGCAGAGCTGGAAGAAGGCGAATCTCGGAATACGGATTGCGGGTATCTTAAAGACGAACTAAAAGAGGCGCTTAAGGAGCAAAGGGATGTGGGACAGAACTTTGCGGCATTGAGTTCTTCCTGTCGGTCGCTTGTTGAATCCGAATTGAAGCCTGCGCTGGATGAGTTGGGTGATGCCGCATCAAGGGCGCGTGAAGCGCAAACGGCGCACTGATACTCTTTTCGGGGCCCTGGCCGCGGGTGGCAAGGTGGTCTTAGGGTGAAATCAGGCCGCGGGTGCCAAGGTGGTGTTTGGGTGAAAGAAGGCCGCGGGTGGGTAGGCTCCGGATCTGGGCCCAATCTAGACCCATCGCCCGATTTATGAGACAAGCTCCTCATGAAGCTCCCATTCACCAAGATGCAGGGCATCGGCAACGACTTCATCGTCATCGACGAGCTGCGGGGCGCGAGCGAGATCCTGCAGGGCGCGAGTCAGGTCAGCCAGGTTCTTGATCCCCATCTAGCCAAACGACTTTGCGATCGTCGCAATGGCATTGGAGCGGATCAAATCCTTTGGATTCGAAAGCCTGAGCATTCGGGCGCGGACGCGCGAATGGAGATCCTGAACGCGGACGGCTCGACGGCCGAGATGTGCGGCAACGGGATCCGCGCAGTCGGTCTCTATCTTCATGATCATGGACCGAAGCCCAAGCAGAGCAAGTATCAGATCGAGACCTTGGCCGGCGTGCTCGAGACCGAGATTCGCGGCCGAGATGTCCGGGTCAATATGGGGGTGCCTCAGCTGGGCGAAGCCTTTCCCGAAGGGGAGGAGCTTCATGCACTGGGGCGCCTTTACCGGTTTTTCGAAGTGAATATGGGTAATCCCCATGCGGTCTTTTTCGTGGAAGAAGACCTCAAAAGCCTTCCACTCGAGGATTTGGGACCGGAGATCGAAAACCATTCGCGTTTTCCGGATCGGACGAATGTGGAGTTCGTTCAGGTGCTGGACGAGCGAACCCTTCAGGTGCGAGTCTGGGAGCGCGGTGCCGGGATCACGCTGGCCTGCGGGACCGGTGCCTGCGCCTCGGCGGTCGCCGCGCTTGCAACGAAACGCGTCCAAGGAGTCGTGACGGTTCGGCTGCCGGGTGGAGACTTGCGAGTTGAGTGGGCAGGAGGCGCGAATCCGGTTTTTATGGAAGGGCCGGCCCTCGAAGTTTTTCGGGGAGAGTATGATCTCTGAGGCGTTCGATGCCTGGAGGTTCAATGTCTGGGTGTCCAATGCCTGGGGAGAGGGCGATATCCGAGGAGAGTTCGATGGCTGATGACTCGAGGAAAGCGCGTCCGGCTGCTACCTCCGGCATCGGAGGCTCTCGAGAATCAGATGATCGACAGCCATTGATGGAGAAAGCGCTACCTACCTCCGGCATCGGAGGTAGCGAATCCGCGATCGCGCGAGCTGAACCCGGATCGCCGTCGACGTCAAAGAGCGCCGCCACCTCCGGCATCGGAGGTTTCACCTCCGCCGGCGGAGGTGAGTCCATGCCTCCCGGTTTCGTGGATTCCTGCGACCTCCCGCTTGCCCCCGGGGCCCGGGAGCTTCTTGCCGAGTGTGGCGAAGGGACGTTGATCGGCTTCGACTTCGACGGAACTCTCACGCCGATCGTCGCGCATCCAAGTTTGGTGCGACTGGATGAGCGAGTCCACGAAGCGTTGACACGGGGAG
>CAYNDM010000176.1:0-6743 GCA_964395265.1 uncultured Bacteriovoracaceae bacterium | reverse complement strand
ACGATTGAGTGTGCCGCTGGCGATCGTGGGAGCCAGGCCTCGTCGATCGCTTCGGGTCGCGAAAGACATCTGCCATGGGTTGGGCCATCAGCTTCCCGAGCTCCTTCTTTTTCCTCATGCTCATGCGGATGCGGAGGGACTCAAAGGGCTGTTCCCGGAGGCGAGCATTGAGATCATCGCCGATCCTCGATGGGAACGCGTGTACCGGAGATCTCAGTCTGGAAATCCGCGCCTTGCGACGATCCTGAAGCGCTTTGAGACGCTGCCGCGACCGTGGGGTGTGCTTGGCAGCGTCTGGCGGGAGGACCTGGAGGTTTGGAAAGAGCACTTGAGCCAGTTGGAAGGGACGCTCTGGGTCGTGCCTCATCGCGTGGATGACGAGAGTGTCGCGAGTGTTCTTGAGGTTTTCGAAGATGCGCGCTTCCCTCTGGCCCGTTCAAGCGAGGACCGCTCCTCCTCAGACGGCGATCGCGGCGTATTGGTGGATGAAATGGGTTTTCTCTCCGAACTCTACGGCGCCTCGGATTGGGCTTATGTCGGAGGCGGGTTCGGGTCCGGCGTGCACAGCACGATCGAGCCTGCCATCCACGGCATTCCGATCTCCGCGGGTCCGCAGGGGGCTTCAAGTTTTCCCGAGATCGACGAACTTGAGCGTTCGGGACAAGTCGAGCTGGTTCGTTCGAGCGGAGGCCTGGGGAGTTGGCTTGCGAGCCTTCCCGAAAAAGTCGCGCGTCGGAACGAGTGGCGGAACGAGGCGAGCGTTCGAGTGCGCTCTTCGGCTGATCTGCTGTCGCGGTTGCTCGCACGAACGGGGACGTGATACCTTTTGGACATATGAGACTTCGTGAGAGCTACGACTGGGTGGTGCTAGGAGATCACCCAGGCGCGTTGCTCAGTGCGGCGATTGCTGCCCGACTGGGCCTATCCGTGCTGGTCCTGCCGAGCTCGGATAGCATGAAAGTCGTAGTGTCAAAATCCAGTCAATGTTTGGATCCCGAAACGAATCTCGTTCTCGGCCTTGGACAGGCGCAGAGGGTGAATGGGCTTTTGTGGGACTCCCTGGGCAGGCTGGGAATCTCGCGCTCGGAGAAGGAGAGAATCATCCAATCCGAGATCGTAGCGCAGATCGTGACTCCGACGCGTCGGGTGTCGCTTCCGCTGGATGACGATAGCTTTGCCCGAGAGCTGCGCCGGGAGTTCGGTGGGCCGGGCACGAGCGCTTCGGGCTTGCCAGGGGCATTGGCTAGAAGCGAGGAACCCATCCTGAATTTTTGGCGCGAGTTTCCGGAGAACTTCAATCTCGAGGGAGGGCGCGCTCCCAGGCCTCGGGGCGGAGGAGTGGAGTCCGTTTCTCGCATGCAGCTTCGCAAGACATTGCTGCAAGCCAATCGCTCGAGGCCGAAAGCGGAGCAAGCTTGGTTTCAGGAATCCCAAGGACTGGGTGCGTTGGTCCGAAGCACGGGGGAGGCCGACTGGAAAGAGGTTTGCGAGGGGCTATGGTATGGGCTCTCTCTGAACGAGGGCGCGACCATTGAACTCTCCGAGCTGATCCATATGGTGGCTGTCTCGAGAACGGCCGCGGGAGTTCGCGGCGGACTCACTGCCTACCGAGAGATGCTCCGGATGATTGCCAAGCGTTTGGGAGCCGATGTGCGCGACGAGACGAGTTGTCGCAGGATTTTCGTTGAAGACGGAAGATTCACCGGCGTCCAGGCCGCGAACAGCGGGAACAAGATCGAGGCTCGTGGCGGCGTTTTGGGTTTCTCCCTGGATCGAACGGCGTCTTTTTTATCTGTCACCGGGCGAGCATGGTCCCGCAAGCTCAAGAGCTCGCCTGTGCCCTCAGGGTGGAAGTTTACCCTGGCGCTTACGGTTCATGCCGAATCGGTGCCCCCGGGACTCGTGAATCATACGATCTGGAAGGAAGACGCAGCTCCGGCGATTGAAGTCGAGATCGCGGATCCCGCGGATTACGCCATCAACGGGAGGAACCAAAAACTATTGTTCCTGCGAACTCTGCTTCCATTCCGAGAGGAGAGCCTTTCGGCGGATTACCAGCGGATGGCCGCCGCACGGATGCTTCGGCTGCTTTCGGACCTGGTTCCGTATTTGGAGTATCACGTCATCAGGATCTACCCGGACTTTAGAGGCTCGAACGAAGAGTTTAAAGAGGCTTATCCCTTCCCATCGCTCCAGGCGGTGCCGGAGAATTTGCGAGCTGTCTCCCGGAACGGAGTTGGTTCGCGATCAGGAGTGGAAGGCCTGTTCGTCGCGACAGGCGAGTCGTTTCCGGAACTCGGGACCTTGGGCCCGACAGTCGCCGCCCTCGAGGCGGTATCTTGGATCGCCCATCGCTGCGGCTTGCCTGGGCCGTTTGCCTGAAGGACGTTCATGAAAATCGTTCTGTTTCACCCGACGCACTTGCCGCCCAAGGACTATGGTGGAGTCGAGCGCGTCGTCCTCTGGTTGACGAAGGGCCTGTTGGAGCTGGGACATGAAGTTTGGGTGGCGGCTTTTCCTGGAAGCCGGCTTCCCCGAGGGGCCCAGCGTCTGGAAGTCAGTCCCGAAAAACCCACGGCGCTCGAGCTTCCGGCCAGGCTTCCTCCCGGAACGGACGTGGTTCATTTTCAGGCGCCCCCCGAAGAAGGCGTCTGGAAACAGTTGCCCTGCGCGGGGCTGGTGACAGTTCATGGCAATGGGAAACCTGGTGAGGTTTTTCCGAAGAACAGCGTGTTTTTGACCCGTGATCACGCGACGAGGCATTCGGCGACGGCGTTTGTCTTCAACGGCATCGATCCGGATGAGTATCTTTTTCGTCCGGAGCTCAAATCAGATCGATATCTCTTTCTTTCGAAAACGAGCTGGAAGGTGAAGAACGTCAAAGGAGCGATCGACCTGTGCTCACGAGCGAGGGTTGGGCTCGATATCGCAGGAGGATACAGGCCTTGGTCCCAGCGAATCGGGGTAGCGCTATCTGAGCCGCGGATGAGCTGGCTTGGCCCGGTGGCGGGCGCACGAAAGGCAGAGCTGTTGTCGCGCGCGTCGGCATTGATCTTTCCTGTGATCTGGCCTGAGCCTTTCGGGCTGGTCGTTGCCGAGGCAATGATGTCAGGAACGCCTGTCCTCGCCAGCCCGATCGGAAGCTTGCCCGAGCTGATTCCGCCGGACGTCGGAGCGTTGCCGCGAGATTCGCATGAGTGGCTGACCACTTTGCGAGAGGGAGCTTCAAAATGGTCCCCCGAGGGATGCAGAGCCTGGGCAATGGAGCAATTTCATTATAGAAGAATGGCATTCGAGTATGTTGAGTACTATCGAAAGGCCATGAGCGGGTTCCCGCTACATGAGGCCCACCCCGAGGCTAAGGGCTGGAGGCAGCAGATTCCATGATTCAAAGGTACAGCAGAGAGAAAATGTCCGCGATCTGGTCGGACCGGCATCGTTATCAGGTGTGGCTTCGCGTCGAGCTCGAAGTGTGCGCCGAGCTGGCTCGCGAAGGCGATATTCCGAGGAGGGATTGGGCGGAGCTGAAGGCGAAGGGATGGAGGCTTCACGATCAGGGCGGGGTGGATCCCGCGGCGGTCGAAAGAAATGAGCAAGTCACCCGTCATGACGTCATCGCGTTCACGACTGCGGTAGCGGAGGCGATCGGGCCGATATCTCGTTACGTGCATTTCGGGTTGACGTCTTCGGACGTCGTGGATACTTCGCTGTCGATCTTGGTCCAGGAGGCAGGGGAGATCCTCCTGGAGGATGTCGAGAAGTTGCTCAATGTGCTGAGAAAAAAGGCAATCCAGTACAAAACGCTTCCGTCGATCGGCCGATCCCATGGAATTTTCGCGGAGCCGATCTCCTTCGGGATGAAATTCCTGGGATGGTATTGCGAGTGGCAGAGAAACCACTTCCGGTTGAAGTCAGCGCTTGAAGGGTGCAGGACAGGCAAGCTGTCCGGCGCGGTCGGAGTCAACGCTCATTGGAGCCCCGAGTTCGAGCAAAGGGTGCTGAGGCGCCTGGGGCTGGAGCGGGAGCCCGTTAGCACGCAGGTGATCCCGAGGGACCGGCATGCCGAGCTCTTGAACGCGATCGCGATTTGCGGTGCCTCGATGGAGCGCATTGCGATCGAGCTGCGACACCTGCAGCGCACCGAGGTCGGCGAGGTGCTCGAAGGATTCAAAAAAGGCCAGAAAGGCTCGAGCGCCATGCCTCATAAACGAAACCCGATCTCGAGCGAGAACCTCACGGGATGCGCCAGACTGCTTCGAGCTTATGCCCAGACGGGGTTCGAGAACATCGCTCTATGGCATGAGCGGGATATCAGCCATTCCTCGGTGGAGCGGGTGACACTCCCGGATTCGACGATCCTTTTGGATTATGCATTGAATCGCCTGATCGGAGTGCTCGAGGAGCTCGTGGTGGATCAAAAACGAGTACGCGAGAATCTCGAGCGAGCCGGAAAGACCGTTTTCTCAGGGCACTATCTCCTGGCCTTGGTGCGTGCGGGGGCGACCCGTGAGGACGCTTACGCATGGGTGCAACGCTGCGCTTTGGACAGCTTGGAAGGCTCCGGAGACTTCGTGAAGCTTCTTTCTGAGCATCCACAGGTGAGCAAGCTTTTGTCGAAGAAGCAGATCGAGCTTCTTGGGTCAATGAGGTATCAGCTGCGCCATGTGGACGAGATTTTCAGGCAGGCGCTTCCTGCATCGCGCGGACGAGCGCGGAAGAGCCGGGCCAGCAAGAGGAAGAGGGCGAAGGTAAGATGAGGGTTAAAGCGTTCCTCAGGGACGAGGAAGCCCAAGCGACCACCGAATACATTCTGTTGCTGGCAATCGCGGTGATGTTGACTGGCGTGGTTGTCGGAAAGTTTTTGCGGCCGCTTTTCGCGAAACTCACGGACTTCGCGCAACAGCGGATCGACCGCATGTTCAAGAAGGATTACCTTCACCATTTGCCTATTGGGGGTTGAAGCGATTGGAGTTGAAGGGAGACAAACGGACTGATCAGCGATTAGGGGACTTTAGGGGGTAAGGGGGGTTGTCGTCGCCAACCAGTCCGTTTGTTACAGATGAGTAGAGCAACATGAATGCCACTCTGCGCCAAAGAAAAGCCTCAGGATATCAGCTATGGGTAGTAGACCCATCGAACAAAAATTGGACACTCCTTCAGGGGGGCTCCGGCCTTCTAGGTGAAGTGAGTGCCAAGAAATATTCTATATTTCAGTAAGTTACCATCAAGATGTCGAGATCTTGGTCAGGGGTGAGTAAGTTTTTCAACACCCAGGCAGACCCGTCTCTTTCGTTCGTCTCCCCACGGGGCAGCGCTTTGCTGCGAAAAAAACTACGCGCAATGTCATTATTTTGTACCAATTTGATCGGATGATGGTATAACGCGGCGAGTCTGATATTTTTAATCGCGGAATTCTCCTCACCGGGTGTTTCGCGTGTCGAACGGAGTAACGGTTTTGCTTCTCACGGCAAAACAGAAGGAGTTTGGGAGATGAAACGGATGGATCAAAGGGGTTGGGGAGCAGCACTTGGCACTGTAGCGATGTTCGCGACCACGCTCCTGCCAATCGCGGCTTTTGGGGATCTTGCTTATGACCAGGACACTTCGGTCACCACGGCGATCGAGCCGGACGCTGAGATCGTGGAAGCGGCTCCTGCACCGGTCGCCCCTTATCGTACGCGAACCGTCGTCGTCCAGCAGGCTCAGCCTGTTTATCAGGCTCAAGCCAATTACCAACCCTCTACGGTTACCGTGGCATCGGATGACAACAAGGTGTCCAGAGCAGAGCTTCTGCGCCGCCAACGGATGCGCGAGGAACTGAAGAACGAGGACATCTTGCAGGAGCGACTTGAGCAGCTGCGCCTTCGCGATGAGCAGCGCCGCACTGACGTGGTTCTCGGCCGCAATGAAGTCCCCGCCGAGCAACAGGCTGGAGTGGTGGCGGTCCAGACCTCCCCGATGGCTGAGCAGACGGTCGTGGCCCCGGTGACGGAACGTCCTGGGCAGGCGGTCGTTCAGCCCGTGAGCACGGGCTCGATCCAGCAGTCCCGGTCCACCGACCAAGTGGTGACGACTCAGGCGTCGATCAGCAAGTCTGAGCTCGCGGATGAAGATTCGGATGAAGAGGCAACGCGCCTCAGTTTGACCCCGCGGGCCGGGGTCGCCAATATGGTCAATAACGACTATTTCGACGTCGGAGGCCGCTTTTCGACGGGAGTCTCGCTTCTCGTGCAGACCTCCGCCAATTTGGCTTTCGACCTGGGCTACTCCTATAACGAGTACGGCATCTCGGCTGCGACGCGGAACCCGGTGGTGAACCACCTTCGCGCTTGGGCTTTCAATGCCGGTTATGGTGGAGCTCGCTTCGACGAGACCATGACCATGAAGCAGAATATTTTCGACGCGGGCCTGCGCGTCTACGCTCTGGGGCCTAAATCGAAGCTGCGCCCGTTCCTGATGGGCGGCGGAGCTTACTCGAAGGCCTATGTGAACTATGACGAGCGGATGGTCAATCTGCTCAAGCGCACGGTGAATGCCAATCAGGCGGATGATTACGAAGTGAGCTCGTTCCTGGGCTATCTCGGTACTGGTCTGGATATCACCCTGACGAAGAGCATTAGTGTTGGTGCATCGTTTAAATACTATCGTGTCTTGACCGCCGACGACGAACAGGAGTTTAGCAACTACATGTTCGCTGCGCCGGCTTTGTACAACGAGGCCAATCTCGACAAAGGAGGGGTAGG
>CAYNDM010000175.1:0-6770 GCA_964395265.1 uncultured Bacteriovoracaceae bacterium | reverse complement strand
GCATGGAGGGGTGGTTTTCATCCTCAGCGATTTCATTGCGGAGGAGTACGAGGTGCCTCTCAAGAAACTCGCGCGCAGGCATGATGTGGTGGCCGTCAACCTCGTGGATCGACGGGAACGGACTTTGCCGGAGATCGGCAGGATGCTGGTCTGGAATCCAGAGACCGGCGAGGAGAGAATGGTGGATACCGGCTCCTACGCGTTCAAGAAGTGGTTCGAGGAGTACGGCAAGAAGCTCGAAATCCGCACTCAGGAGGTGCTTCGCGGAGGGCGGATCGAGCAGCTCAGGATCTCAACGGATGAGGACTATGGCGAAGCGGTTGTCCGCTTTTTCAGGGCGCGTTCCAGGCGCAGGCGCTAGCCTCGCCGGGCTCTTGGCCGGAATTTGTCTGCTCGGCACGATCGCCGTCGCGGGGACGCCCGGGTTCGCCCAGGGCGCGCGTGGAATCTCGGAAGAGACGCGCGGAGTTCCGCGGAACACGCGTGGAATCTCGCAGGCGACGCCCGGGGTCGCCCAGGCTTCGCGATATCCCATCCGTTATCAGGGACCGGCGCCTTCCGAGGTGAAGGTCGGCGATCAGTTGATCTTCGAGGTCGTGGGGCTCCCGGAGAGCGCGACCCGCCTCGAGCCTGCGTTCGATTCAGCTGAGCCAAAGCAACTCCCTTCGAATCCAGGTGAAGACCCGCTTGCGTCCGCGGCCCCCGCTCCTTCGCTCATGGATACGGGATGGGAACTGATCGACGCGAGCAAGGGCCTGATAGTGGTGGTTCCCCTGCAGGCGGGAGATCTTTCCGTCCCGGTTTTCGTTGCGCGAGATGCGTCGGGTGCGGTCCTGGGTTATACCGAGAGCCTGAAGGTCAAGGTGATCTCGTCAGTTTTGCCTGAAGAGGCCCAGGCAAAGGTGCACGAGAAGCTGAAACCGCCAGTCGAAGTGAAATTCCCTTGGATCTTGATTGGGCTGGCTGCGGTCATTGGCCTTTTGCTCCTGGCCCTGATGGCGTTCGCGCTTTTTCGATGGCTCGAACGCCGAAGCGCCGCCGCCGCAACGCCGATGCCCGCTAGCCCGAAGCCCGAAGACGAGCTGGCCCTTTCTCGCCTGGCGGAGCTCTCGGCCCAGAAGCTTCCGGAGAAGGGCGAGTTCAAGAGACACTATTTCGCGCTTTCGGAAATCATCAAGCAGTATATCGGCCTTCGTTTCAGGTTCGAGGCGGCGGAGTCGACGAGTAGAGAGATCATCGCCCGATTCGAGGAGCTGAAGACCGTCTCCGATTCGGTTATCGATCAGCTCGAGGCCCTGTTCGAGCGTCTGGACCGGGTCAAGTTCACGGATCATGTGCCTCCGGTCGACGAGGCCCGCGCGGCGCTCGAGGACGTCAGGAAATGGATCGAGCTCACGCGACTGCGAAAACCCGGTTTAGGAACCGGGACGGCGGCGTTCGAATCAGCTGGGGGAGTCCAAGGAGCCAAGCTGGATGCGACTTGAGCATTGGCCGTTCCTCTTTTTACTGCTCTTGATCCCGATCCTCCACAGTTGGTGGCGTCGGAGGAACCGGCCCGCGCGCGTGACCTACTCGATTCCGATCCCGCCAAAGGCGTCGGCCAGCGACCCCAGGAAGTGGCTGCTTGCGATCCGTTACGCGAGCCTCGCTCTTTTGATCGTGGGGCTTGCCCGCCCGCAAACCGCCTTCCAGCAGAACCAGCGCAATGTCTCGGGCATCGATATCATGCTGGTGATGGACCTATCAGCGAGCATGAACATCGAGGATCTGGATGATCGTTCCCGCTTGAACATCGCCAAAGAGACGATGGAGCGCTTCATCAAGGGGCGAGAGAACGATCGCATCGGATTCTCGGTTTTCAGCGGAGAACCTCTCACGTTGGCTCCTCCCACGCTTGATTATGGCTTGGTGCTCAAGGCCATTCGCGACGCGGAGATCGGGATCCTCAAGGATGGGACCGGGATCGGGGACGGACTTTCGTTAACCGTGAACCGGCTTCGCAACTCGCAAGCCAAGAGCAAAGTGATCATCCTGCTCACCGATGGGGACAATAACGTCGGGCAAGTCGACCCGGCTACGGCGGGCGAGCTGGCCGCTGGCTACGGGATCCGCGTATATACCATCGCGATCGGCCGGGAGGGGCGGGTCAAGATGCCGATCCGACGCAAGGGCGTCTTCGGCAACGAAATCACGACCTATCAGTGGTTCGACAACGCGCTGAACCCGGAGCTGCTTCAGCAGATCGCCAAGCTCACCGGAGGGAAGTTCTACCGGGTCACCGATGCCAGCGCCCTGGATTCGGTCTTTGACGAGATCGATCGCCTCGAGAAGACCGATCTCAAGATCACGCAAAAGACCCGCTACGATGAGCAGTTCCAGGGTTTCGTGAAATTCGGGCTGATGTTGCTGCTGATCGAGGCCATCCTGTCGATGGGCTGGTGGAGGATGGCCGTATGAGCTTCGCTTCGCCCCATTGGCTCTGGTTCCTCGCCGTGCTCCCGCTTCTCTACGCGTACGGGGCGCGCGACGCGCGCAGGAGCAGGGAGCGCTTCCGTCTCTTCGCGAACGAAGGGGTTTGGCAGCGAATCGTTCCTGAGATCGACTGGTCGGCGAGGACCCGGAAGCTGCGTGTGTGGGTCGCGGCTGTCGGGCTGATCATCGTGGCCTTGGCTCGTCCTCAATGGGGCGAGCACGAGGAGACTCTCCAGGTGAGCGGGTTGGATCTGTTCATCGCCCTGGATCTCTCCCGAAGCATGGAGGTGGAGGACGTCGTTCCGAGCCGGATCAAGAAAGCCAAGCATCTCGCCCGAACGCTGATGGATCGGCTTCGCGGCGATCGCGTGGGCGTGGTCTCGTTCGCCGCCAGCACTCATCTGTCCGTGCCGCTGACCAACGACCTGGATTTCGTGAGGGAATCGATCGAGATCCTCGATACCCGGATGATGTTCAATCAGGGAACCGATATCGGAAACGCGCTCGAGACCGTGTTGAGGGCGATGGAGCGCGGAGCTGAGCAAGACCGCGAGACCGGGGCCGATGCGGGCTCCCGGGTGGTCGTGCTCATTTCGGACGGCGAGGATCACGAGGCCGGGGCGCTGGAGGCGGCACGAAAACTCAAGGAGGCGGGGGTCAGGCTCTTCGTCTTCGGCGTGGGAAGTCAGAAAGGCGGGCCGATCCCGGTCCGCGACGAGTCGGGGCAGTTGCGCGGCTATAAGAAAGACTCCCGGGGAGAGACCGTGCTGAGCCAGTTCAATCCCGAGGCGCTCGTCAAGATCGCGGCTACGGCTGGAGGAAGGTATTGGAGCGCGACTCCTGGCGAAGGCGAAGTGGACGAGCTTCTGAGTGAGCTGGGAACCCTGGACCGGAGCGCATACTCGGAGAGAAGGTTCGTGATCAAGGAGGACAGGTTTCAGATCTTTCTCCTGATGGGAATCCTCCTGCTCCTGCTCGAAAGCTCGATAGCGGCAAGGAAAGCGCGAAAGACGCTTCCCCAGGGCCGCGTCGCCTCGGTCCTGGCGGCGCTCTTCGCGACCCTGTCTTTCGAAACGGCTCAGGCCAGCTCAGTGGAGGTCTACCTCGAGAACCAAAAGGGCCTTCGCGCGTACAGCGAAGGCAAGATCGAGGAGGCTCGCAAGCATTTCGGCGCCGCCCAGGCGCTGGACCCCAAGACTCCCCAGCTGAGGTTCACTCAGGTAGTGGTCGAGGCGGAACAAGGCGATCAGGAGCCGGCTGCCTCGAGTTTCGGCGAGTCGGCCTCGAAAGCGCTCGAGAGCAACGACCCGAAACTGGCGGCGAGCGCGCTGTACAATCTCGGCGTGGTTCAGGCGAAGAAGGGCAATTTCAAGGAAGCGGTTCAGGCCTACCTTCAAGGTCTGGACGTGGCGAAGGCCTCGAAGAACGAGGCGCTCGAAAGGGAGTTTCGTCGCAACCTGGAGCTTCTGCAGCTGATGAAGCAGCAGCAACAGAAAGGGGGCGGCCAGGGGAAGCAGGATCAGCAGCAGGATCAGCAGAAGCAGGATAGCCAACAGGATCAGCAGAGCCAACAGGACCAGAATCAAGAGCAAAACCAAAACCAGCAGGACCAGCAGAAGCCCAACGATCAGGATGGCGATCAGCAACAGCAGAATCAACCGCGTCAGTACACGCGCGGGCAGGGATTCAAGTCTGAGAAGCTCTCGAAGGAGGATGCTGAACGTGTTATGTCGGAGATATCCCATAAGGAACGCGAGCTTCAGCGCAAACTGAAGTCCCGCAAAGGCTCATCGGGGAATCAGGAGAAGGATTGGTGAGACGGTTCCTGTCCACGCTGGCGATAGCCGGTGCAGTATTTTCGGTATACGCAAGAGCGGCGCTGGCCAGCGAGGTGGAGTTTCACGTCCAGGCGGATCGCCAGGAAATCACTCTGGACGACTCGGTTTCGCTCAAGTTCTCGGTGCGCGCCGAAGGCTCATTGGGGAACGTGCGCGAGTTGGAGTACAACGCGCCTGACTTCGATCTGGTGAATGAGTACAGCGGGACCTTCATCGAGTCTTATTACAGGAACGGAAGTTTCGGGATGAAGCACAACCACGACCTCACCCGGGTGCTTCGCCCCAAGAAGCAAGGTGCGTTGACCGTCACGGGGATCCGCATCCGGGTCGGCAACCAAACTCTTACGGCTCCAGACATCACGATCCAAGTGACCGCCGGGGGCGCCGGCACGCCTCCTCCTCCTGGATACGGCGGTGGAGGCTCGGGGTTGCGAGGCGCGGGCAAGCCGGCCAAAGGCCATTCGATCCTCATTCGAGCCGAGGTCGACAAGCAGAGAGCGTACAAGGGAGAGCAGCTCATCGTGAGCTATTACCTGTACCGCCGGGTGCGGGCGTCCAATATTCAGGTGGATAAGTATCCGACGCTGAACGGCTTCCTGCGTGAGGATCTCGAGATGCCGGTGTTGGGGGCGCGGCTGGATTCGGAGCCTACGGTCCTTGACGGGGTCAGTTACGAAAGATCGCTGCTGGTCAGGTACCTCGCTTACCCTTTGAAGGACGGCAAGCTGAAGCTGGACCCGATGGCGATTCGAGCCAACTACTACGCCAGTCAGGCGCCTGGCACGGATGACGATGATCCCTTTTTCAACTTCTTTCAGCAGATGGCCCCGCGATTGGCGACGGCTCGAAGCGAGCCCGTGACGATCGAAGTGATGCCTCTGCCCGATGAGGGGAAACCCGCGGGCTTCAAAGGCACCGTGGGAGAGTTCGAGTTCTCCGCATCGGTGGATAAAGCCGAGCTCAGGGCCAACGAGGCGCTTACCCTGACCGTGAAGGTCGAGGGCAAAGGCAATCTCTCGACGGTCGAAGAGCCCTCTGTCGACTGGCCGTCAGGGGTGGAGCGCTACGAGGCCAAGACCAGCACCCGAGCTGGCCGCGGCGGGATCGGCTCGAAGACCTTCGAGATCCTGCTGATCCCCAGGGTGGCTGGACCGCTGACCCTTCCGGCGCTTGAGTTCTCGTATTTCGATCCTGCTCAGGCGCGATATGTGAGCAAGAGCACGCAACCGATCCAGATCAACGTGCTGGAGGCGGCTGCTGGGGCCACCGCGAGCACGAATCCGGTCAATTCTGGGCAGGTCACGGCCGGCGCGTCGCAAAGCAAGGCCCCGGTCCTGAGGCCGATCCGTCCGCTCGACCCGAATTTGAGTGGAGCGAGCGGGGAACAAGGCATCCCGTTGTGGCGTTGGCTGTACTGGCTCAGCACTCTGGGCTTTCTCGCGCTCGTGGCCACGGTGATCTGGGACCGGGTCAGAGCCAGGCCGGCTCGAAAGAAAAAGAGTCATGCGGCCGGCGTCGATCCGAAACGCTGGCAGCGCGTGAGAGCCCTGGCTCAGCGGGCTTCGGAGGCCGGGGACTCCCGACTTCCTTGGACGGAGGTGACTCAGGCTTATGAGCTCCTCACCGGAGCGGTCTACGATTCGATTGACGCGAAACTCGAGGTCGGAGCCCGGGCCCTTTCGCGAATGGAGCTGCGAGAGCGTCTGGTGGGTTCGGGGCACCTCACGGAAGAAGCATGGAAGCGAATCGACGAGCTCTTGGAGTACGCCGAGATGGTCCGCTTTGCCAGCTCCGCCGGAGCCGTGGTGGAGGAAGATGCCCGCAAGAAGCTGGTGCAGTGGATTAACGAGGCTCAGCGGCTCGAGTCGGCGCTGGTCTCGAGCACCTGATTCGCCTTTTCTCAGGGCTACTTAGTTCTCAGAAAAAAACGCCCTTTCTTCCGCTCTTTTTTTCGGCTTATACTCCTTCCCATCGGGGTAGACATGGCGTTCGCCCCATTTAAACAAGGAGAATCATTCTATGTCCTCAGGCAATGCGGCCAAGGCCCGTTTTGATGCCATTCGTGAGCTCAACTCACGCACTGTCAAGAAATTCGATCCCCCACGAGACCAGAACGGCAGACGTCAGCGGATTTCCGAATTCTTCGGGATGAACACGTTCGACATCAACAGCATGAAGGACAAGCTCCCGAAGGATGCTTACTCCAAGCTCCTCGAGACCGTCGTCGCCGGCCAGAAGCTCGACGTCGACGTCGCTCGGCACGTCGCGGCCGCTGTCAAGGATTGGGCGATGGAAAGAGGGGTCACGCACTTCTGCCACTGGTTCCAACCCCAGACCGGAGGGACGGCGGAGAAGCACGATGCGTTCCTGGCCTTCGACGAGAACAATCTTCCTATCGAGAAGTTCTCTGCCTCGCAGCTGATCCAAAGCGAGCCCGACGCTTCGAGCTTCCCTTCAGGC
>CAYNDM010000174.1:6171-6826 GCA_964395265.1 uncultured Bacteriovoracaceae bacterium | reverse complement strand
TCCTGGGAGAATACGTCGATAGCGCCCCGGTGAACGCTAATCTGCTTTACAGCCTGGCGGGACTCCAGTTCCACCTTGGCAGACTCGACGAATCTCGCCAGACGGCGAGCAAGATCGTGGAGCTTCAGCCCTCGCATGCCGGGGCGGCGGAGCTTCTGAAGATGATCGACCAGTATTCGGCTCGATAGGAGCGATGATTTAGCCAATGGGGAGCAGGAGCTCCCCTACTCATGCGTCACGGAGGACGAATGGCAGCGAACGGAGAACGACTACAGGGCGAAGTGGACCAGAACCCCGACTCGCGGGAACTGGACGTCGAGGCTCTCCTGCTCGGCATGGTCCGCGCGCTCATGGACGAAGTGAAGCAGGGAGAGGGCCGCCCTGAGGAGCGCTCATGAGCGCGGGCAAGATCCGCTGTCTCGTGATTCAGATGGCCCGGATGGGGGACACGATCCAGTCCCTGATGGCCCTGCGCGCGGCGAAGCAGCTCTATCCGGAGCTCGAGATCACGCTGGTGGTTCGCGAGCAGTTCGCGGACGCCGCCAAGCGCGTGCCGTGGCTTCACGAGGTGGTCACCTTCCCCAACTACTCATTGATCCTTCCCCTCATGGAAGGCAAGCGCACCGAGGCGCAGACGGTCAGCGAGCTCGCGAAG
>CAYNDM010000174.1:261-6161 GCA_964395265.1 uncultured Bacteriovoracaceae bacterium | reverse complement strand
CGAAGGGGGCCGCGCCTCTGGTCCAGGACGCATGGGACTTCCTGATCAACTGGTCCTACTCGGAGACCAGCAGCTACCTGGCGGCCCTGCTTCCCGCGCGCGTGAAGCTCGGGTACAGCAGAAACAAGGAACGTGCCTTGAGCTCCGCCGATGGATGGAGCCATTACCTTCAGGCCATCGTCCAGGGAGGAATTGAGCAAAACATCCACATCACCGACATCCTGACGACCCAGATCCTGACGGCGCTCCAGATCCACGTCGGCGATCCGCAAGAGGCAGGCAATTCCGCGGTCACTTCCAAAGGATTCTTCACGCTGGAGCTCGACGCCAGGGATCGGGCGTGGCACCGAAGGGACTCATCGAAGAAATGGGTGGGCATCCATCTGGGCGTAAGCGAAAAGACGGGATCCTGGGACGCGGAGACCTGGGCAGACTTCGTCGAGTACATCCTTCGTCGGCATACCGATCACGCCATCGTCTTGTTGGGAAAAGACCAGGACCGTCAGCACGCCAGGGCGGTCCTTCAATCCATCGACCCCAAGCTCGGGAGCTCGGGCAGAGTCATCTCTCTCGTGGGCGAGACCGGCTTCGATCTCTGGGCGACGATCGTCGCTCAATCCAATTGGATCGTGGCCTCTGAAAACGCCCCGATGCACTTGGCCAGCGTCCTGGGGACGCGGGTTCTGTATCTCGCTTTTGAACCATCCAAGGCAGCAGAAGCCGGCCCCTACGGCAACGGCCACTACGTGGTCGCTCCCAGGCCCGGGTCGAGCCAGGAGATCTCTCCCGAAGCGACGTATGCCGCCTGGAGCTACGCCGCCGGCGAATGGACCCATCGCAGGAAAACCCCGATCGGGGAGCATTTCGCCCGGCTCGGCTTCCGTGACGAGCTCGATTCGGTCACGATTCTCAGGTCGAGGATCCGCGCTACCGAAGAGGGAGGAGGCGTCCACTACTCTCCGCTCAACGAACGCCCTCTTGCTTTCAAGGAGTGGCTCGCGCAGGTCATGGGACATATCGCCCGAGCCTGGTACTGCGGCTGGGTGCCCCCGATCGGACAGGAGCTCACCCGCCAGTGCGTGAGCCCGACCTTGGTCCAGGAACTGAGAAAGCTCGCCGATTCGATGATGGTGCTCGAGAAGATCTGTGCGGAGGCGCAGAGGACCGCGATTCAGCTGCATGAACGGGGCTCGAATCTGAAATCGGATCGCATCATGATGATAACCGACCGGAACGAGCTCAAAGAGCTCGGGCGCAAGATCATGGAGCTCGATCAACTGATCGAGCGAACGGGCGCCACTCATCCTGCGATGAAGCCGTTCGCCCAGATGTCCAAGGTTCTGATGCACAATCTCAAGAGCGAACAGCTCTCGGAGCTCGGAAGAGAGAGTGCCGAATCCTATCAGCAGCTGATCCACGGGATCTCGTTGCTCAGGGACTGGACTGATCACACATTGAAGCTTGCGAAGCCGGTCGTGATCCCGCTGGCAGCGAATCCGAAGCCTGAGGAGGTATCCCCATGAACCATCTATTCGTCAATGGCGTCGAGAAGACCGCGCCGCTCGCGAGCGATCAAAGCTTCAGCGAGCTGATGAGCTACGTGCAGCAGCACTATTCCAGCCCCAGCTCTGTCGTTTCCTCGATCCGGGTCAATGGAGTGGAGCTCGATGAGAAGGAACAGCGCTCCATTCAGGATTTCGAGATTGCGGAGTTCGAGTCAGTCGAAGTGACCTTCTCCCATCCGCGCGAGATCGCCGAAGAGACCTTACAGACGCTCCGGGAGTTCCTTCCCGGCCTCATCGCGCTCTGCAAAGGACCCAAGACCTCAGAGCGCCTGCGTAAGCTTTTCGATGGAATCCAGATCCTGGCCGATGCGGTATCGACTTCCAAATCGATTCTCTCGGTCGATGAGACAGGACCTCATGTCGCGCTGGAGGCCGAGCTGTCCGGGATCCTCGAGCGAATCCTCCAAGCCAGTCAGGCTGGCCAGCTCGAAGAGCAGAACCACCTGATCTCCGAGACCCTGGCTACGAATCTCGAAATCTGGAACACGCAGGCGCTCCCGCAACTCATCCGTTCACGCGACTGCTGAGCCAGTGTCGCTCTCTCAGCCAGCGCTGCCTCTTTGAGTGAGTGCCAGTCATTCGAGTCAGTACTGTCCTTTCTAGCCGGCGCTTTCCTTGAATCGGAGCCGGCCCTTCGAGCCGGCAGTAGTGCGCAGCGGCGGCGTCAGCGTTTCTCGAAATCCGGATTCAGGGAGTCCAGCCGCTCCTTGAGGAGCTTTTCGGCGCCGACTTCCTTCGGCTCATAAAAGCGCGTCCCCAACAGCTCTTTCGGAAGATGCGATTGCATGGCTCTTTGCCGCGGATCCGAATGCGCGTACTTGTAGCCGCTCCCGTAGCCTTCTTTTTTCATCAAGCCGGTAACCGCGTTTCGAAGATGCATGGGTACGGGTAGCGCGCCGGACTTCCTCACTTCGGCGAAAGCCGCTTCGATGCCAAGGTAGCTGGCATTGCTCTTGGGCGCGAGCGCGAGATAGGTGACGGCCTGGGCAAGGTTGATGCGTCCCTCGGGCATCCCAATGAATTCGACCGCATCCTTGGCCGCGACGGCGATCATCAGTGCGCGTGGGTCCGCGTTTCCCACGTCCTCGGAAGCCAGGATCACCAGGCGCCTCGCGATAAAGAGGGGATCCTCTCCGCCTTCGAGCATTCTGGCGAGATAATAGAGCCCCGCGTGCGGGTCGCTGTCGCGAATGCTCTTGATGAAAGCTGAAACGACGTTGTAGTGCTCCTCGCCCGATTTGTCATAGGGAAGCGGCTGGCGCTCCAGAGCAGACTCGAGCGCCGCCTGGACCTGCGCGACATCGAGTGTCTCGGCAGCCTGTTCCGCCCCAACATAAAGCGAGACGCTCTCGAGCGCCGTGAGCGCGCGGCGAGCGTCCCCTTCAGACGTCTCCGCCAGCCATTGGATCGCTTCCGGAGTCATCTTCAGAAAGCCCCCGAGCCCCCGTTGTGGGTCCCGAAGCGCGCGTTCGATGATCTTCGAAAGAGCGTCGGCGTCCAGGCGTTCGAGGCGAATCACCCTCACTCGAGAGAGAAGAGCGGAGTTGAGCTCGAAAGACGGATTCTCCGTGGTGGCTCCGATCAGGATGAGCGTGCCGTCCTCGACATGAGGAAGCAACGCGTCCTGCTGGGATTTGTTGAAGCGGTGGATCTCGTCGACGAAGAGGATCGTCTTGCGTCGGCTCATCCGTCGAGCCTGCTTGGCGCGCTCGGCGGCTTCCTTGATCTCTTTGACCCCAGAAAGCACCGCGCTGAGCGACTCGAAATTGGACTGGGTCCTCTCGGCGATGATTCGCGAAAGAGTGGTTTTCCCGCAGCCTGGAGGACCCCAAAGAACAAGGGAGGGAACGCGATCGGTCTCGATCCAATATCGAAGGGGCTTGCCCGGGCCGAGCACCCGCTCTTGGCCAATAAAGTCATCCAAGCTCTGAGGGCGCATTCGATGCGCCAACGGGCCGTTTGCGGAGCCAGGCGAGCCTGGGTTGTTTTCGGCAAAATCAAACAGATCCGATGACAAGGGACTATCCTTTGCTTATGCTGTGACTATCAAAAGAGCCTCGTAAATGCCTAAGACAAAGAAAACCCGGTTGAAGAATCTCAAGCGCATCGGATTCGTGGTGAAGCGAAAGCATCCCGAAGCCGCCGCGCTCGCAATGGACTTGGGAAAGTACATTCTGAGCGAGGGACGGAGCGTGATCTTTGATCGTGAGGCCTTGGGCCTGGCACGCGAAATGCGCCGAGTCACCAAAGCGTCGCAGACCCAAATCCGAGTCGTCGCCAAAGACAAGATGGTCGATTCCGTGGACATGGTCATCGTCCTGGGCGGCGACGGCACCTACCTCAGCATCGCTCGCCTCATGCGAAACCGCAGTGTTCCTGTCATGGGCGTGAATATGGGCCAACTCGGATTTTTGACCGAGATCAAACGCACCGAGGCATTTGATGCGGTCAGCCGTGCCCTGGCTGGTGAGCCGATTTTGATTAGCGAGCGAGCCCTATTGGAAGTCACCCTGCGACGCAACAATCAGGTCGTCTTCCACGGGCCGGTCGTCAACGATGCGGTGATTTCCAAAGGAGCAATTGCCAGGATCATCGGGATGCAGGTCGCCATCGGGGGCAATCTCGTCAATACGGTACGAGCCGATGGAATCATCGTCAGCACTCCAACCGGATCGACGGCCTATTCCCTGGCCGCGGGGGGACCGATTGTTGAACCCGCGTTATCCTGCCTGATTCTGACCCCGATCTGTCCCCACAGCCTCACTCAGAGGCCGCTCGTCGTATCTGATACTTCCGAGATCGAAATCTGCCTGAAGGATCGCCCAGGCCATGTTCTCCTCACTTTGGACGGACAAGACGCGGTGGACATGAAAGAGGGGGACTTGGTTTCGATCCGGCGCTTCAAGAAGCACTCTCTGAAGTTGATTTCCTCCCCCACGCGCGATTACTTTAGTTTGCTTCGCGAAAAGCTGAAGTTTGGCTTGCGGGATTGAGTTTGACGGACCTGCGATAGCGCGGGAGGAGTAGTCGCTTGCTGGAAACCCTGAGAATCAAGAATATCGCTGTGATCGACTCGGCTGAGATCCCCTTCAAGCCGGGCCTCAACATCCTTTCTGGCGAAACCGGTGCGGGCAAGTCGATCGTCATCGAAGCGATCTCGCTGCTCTTGGGGAGCCGGGCCCACGCGGACCTCATCCGATCCGGCTGCGATGAAGCGACGGTCGAAGGTTTCTTCGACATCTCGGGAATTTCCTGGATCCGCGACCGCCTGGTTCGACTGGGCTTCGCCGTGGAGTCCTCCGAGCTTCTGATCAAGCGTATCGTGAGCCGGAACGGGCGTCACCGCATCTACGTCAATGGCGAGCTCGCGACGCTCGCCATTCTCCAAGACCTATGCGAAGGGCTCGTGGATCTCTGTGGCCAGCACGAGCATCAATCCTTGCTCAAGGCGACCACTCAGCTGGAGCTGCTGGATCGCTTCGGAGGCCTGACGAAACAGGTCTATGAGTTTGGCGAGCACTTCTCCCATCACCGGTCGTTGACCCGCGAAAAAGAGGCGCTTGAGGCGGCCGAGAACGAGCGTTCCAAGCGAGCCGACTTCCTGAATTTCCAGATCGAGGAGCTTCGCCGCGCCGAGCTTCGGCCCTACGAAGACGTGGAGCTCCAGAACGAGAAGAAGCTCTTGCAAAGTGCGGAGGCTCGCGTCCAGGCCGCGGATGCCGCGATCCAGGCGCTCGAGTCCGAGGAAAGCGGAGCGCTCGACGCTCTCCGGGTCGCACTTCAGAAAGTCCGTGGCCTGGCTCAGATGGATGATCGCGCGAACCCGATCCGTGAGTCGTTGGAGCGAGCGATCGCCGAGACTGAAGAGACCAGCCTCGCTCTCAACCGTTACCTCGGCCAAGCCGACGTCGATCCTGCTCGCCTTCAGCAGGTCCAGGAGCGGCTTGCCGCGCTGGCCGACCTCAGGCGGAAGTATGGCTCGAGCATCTCAGAGATGCTCGCGACTCTGAGCTCCCTCGAACGCGAGGCTTCGGAGCTGGGACACGTCGAAGAAAGGCTCGCGGAAGTCTCGGCCGAGCTGGAAAAAGCCGAGAGCGAGATGCGCAAGGTCGCCAAGAAGCTTTCGAATCAGCGCAAAAAGGCGGCCTCCCTTCTGGCTGACTCGGTCACCGCCGAACTCAAGGACCTGAAGATGGCTGAAGCGAGATTTCAGGTCGAGCTCTCCGAGCGCGAGGATCTCACGCAGTGGACCTCGCAAGGCGCCGATGTGATCCAATTCGTCGTGCAAACCAACCGTGGCGAGGCCGCGCGGCCTCTCGGCAAGATCGCTTCAGG
>CAYNDM010000174.1:0-251 GCA_964395265.1 uncultured Bacteriovoracaceae bacterium | reverse complement strand
TCAGGAGGCGAACTCTCGCGCCTGATGCTGGCGATTCGACGGGTGATCGCTGATCGCGGCGGGATCGGCGTTTACCTATTCGACGAGATCGATGCCGGGATCGGCGGCCAAACGGCATTCCAAGTCGGCAAGAAGCTGAAATCCGTAGCGGCGTACAATCAGGTGATCTGCATCACCCACTTGCCTCAGGTAGCGTCTTTCGCGAATCACCACCTCAGCGTCCGAAAAACGGCACAAGCCAAGCGCACGAT
>CAYNDM010000173.1:0-6843 GCA_964395265.1 uncultured Bacteriovoracaceae bacterium | reverse complement strand
AGGGTATACACGCTTTCGAGGCGTGCTGATTCAACCGCTCTCACACCTCTCCGCATTAGATTTTGTTGTGCTTTTTGGCTTATCTGGGCCGTTTTGGTCTGACGTGCAACACTTCGTGCAACACAACAGCTTAAACGTACCCCAACTCGCCTGACGCACGTTCCACTTTATTACCTTCAACTGGGGCGGGGAACAAGCGGATAACCTGGGCAATCTTCTGCACATTCTCCCCCTTGACCTGCATGTAACGCTCCGTGACAACGATACTTGAATGCTTGAAGAGCTTGTACATATCGTCCCTGGTTGCACCGTGGGCCACGTAGATTTCCGAAGTCGAGTGACGAAGGCCGTGAGTTGCAACCTTGGTGACTCCACACTCCTCGCAGTACTGCTTCAGCATCTTTAGATAGTATTCATACGAAAGCATCTTTTTACCGTCGACGCTCGCTACAAAGTCATCTCCTGATCTTCCTTTTATGATCTGCTCGATCAACGAATGAAGCTCGAGGACAAAAATTTCCGCAAAAAGTTCGTGAATATCTTTCTCAGTAAACGTGGTGGCTGGTTCCAAGAGATGGATAGCGTGGAACATAACCACTCCTGACGACCTGCAGCCCTCTGGGAGAAACCCGAAAGAGGAGGGATGCGACTCGGATCCACCCGCACACCTCCGGCGCCGGAGGTGATGATCCACCGAAAGAGCTGCTGATGGATCACTTACGCAGCCTGTCGGGCACCGAAGGCGCGCGCTTCCTTCCTCAGGAGAGCCGGGACCAGGACCATGGGATAGGGTGAGCGCTTCATCAGGTTTCGGATCGTGCTCTTGGGATAGGTAATCGAGACCGGAGGCGCCACGACGACGGATCCTGGATGGGTCTTGAGGGTTTCGACGAGGGCCTCTGAGAGAGATCCGGTCATCTTGCTGTCGATCACCACCGAAACCCGCACGCGGCGCCTTTTCGCGAGCTGTACCCATCGCTTGGCCTCGACCTGGGCATCTTTGATCTTCTGATACAAGATGTTCCGTATCTCAGGAAAGATTCGGACGGCCGAGTCGAAGGGCTGGCTGAGCGGGAAGCTGACTTTGTGGAAGAGGGTAACCTTCGCGCTCATCAGCTTGGCGAATTCCAGGGTTCTTAGGTACCAGTCTTGGGATTCGTACGAGAGATCCGACGGGAACAGGATCGACGGGATTCCCGTAGCGTATCGCCAGCTCGGGTTGACGGTGAAAACCGGAATGTCTGAGATATCGATGAGCGCTTCGACGAAGCTGCCGGGAGGGGTGAACGGGCCGCCACCGCTGCGGCTCGCGCGGGTGCTCGCCACCACCAAGTTCGCCTTTTGCTGATTCGCCACCGAGAGGAAGTTTCGAACCCCTTGCTCAACGGAGTCGAAGTGCCCTGAGATGACTTGAATGGGTTTCAAGTTCCCAATGGGGACGCCGCGGGTGATGCGCGCCATGGAGTCCTCCGCGAAGATCTGAACTTTTTCGAGGTAAGAGCGCTTGAGTCTTTGCGGGACGATCGTTTCTGGCCAGTCCCCGACTATGTAGATCGGATGAACCTGGCTTTCAGGATTCTTTTTCGTCAGGGAGTGAATCGCCCAGGCGGCCGACCGCTGAAGCGTCACGTTTTCGGTCAGAGGATCAACGGCCCAAAATATCTTCCTTGTGTCTATCAGCTCTTGCATTCGACCCGGCTCCCGTATTCGATCTTCCTGGCTGTTTACGCGGATTTCGCCGCGAGTTTGTTGATGAGCAACTCCCTGCAGTAGCGGATCGCGTCCGTGTCGGTGAAAATGCCGGTCACGACCCGGCTTCCTTGATGCTGGACAAGAGCGCATCCGTATTTTTTCTCCGCCATCATGAGGAGGACCTGATCGAGGGGCTCGTTTTCGTTCACCACGTAAGGATCAGGCGTCATGACGTCCTCGACCGTGAGCTCGCCCGGACCAGGGAAGGCCTCCGCTACCTTGACGTCGCGATCGCTCACGATGCCGACCAGTCGCCCGCCTCGAAGCACGGGGAGATGACGGAAATTGTCGCGTTTCATGAACTCCTTGGCGGTGGAAATCGGGATATCTGCACCAATCGTTCGAGGGGTGTGCGTCATGAGCTCGCCTACGGTAGGAATTCGCATAAAAGTATCCTCGGCGAGAATCGCTTCAACTCCGATGCCAGGCCGGCATCTCGACGGCGCCGGCTCGCGATGCCGACATTGCGATGATGCTGATTTCGACGCCTCAAAGTCTCCAGCCGGGCGCGTCGCTTGCGGGAAACGACTCTTTGGATGCCTGCTCTACGACGTCGATTTTTCTTTGGTCGTTCTTCGGCTTGGAAGGAGCTTGATCGATTTGACGTCTGAGCGGCCTGGGGGCTGCGTTGCTCGACGAAGCACGAGAGAAAAGTATGGAGAACAACGCACCCAGTGTCGTGGATGAGATGATCAGAAGCGTGTTGCGGGTTCTGGAGTTCATGCTGCTCTCCTCATGGGGTAGGGAAGAATGCCTTTCTTTCCTGTCGTCAAGACCAGCACCGGGCAGTGCGAGCGCCGAACGACCTGGCGGGTATTGCTTCCAAGCAATGTGGCCGAAGTGGGCGAGCTTTGGTCCTGCATGACGATCAGAGCGGCCTTCGTTCGCTTGGCCCGGGCTAGGATCGCGTTCGCGGCGTCCCCTCCACCCACTTCGATCTGGTAGTCAGCCTGGACGCCGGCGGCGTTGGCCATCTTGACCCAGCGCTTGGCGAGGCGTTCCTTGCGGACAGCTTCGTCTTTCGCGTCCTTTTCTGATCGCGTGCCTTCCACGCGCCACACCATCGGGTGATATTCCTGTTCTGATGTATCCACCCAGTGGAAGATGTTGACTCGCGAGCGGAGGAAGCTTGCGAGGTCCAGGACCTGCCGAAAGATCTTGATGGAGTGCGGCTTGAAGTCCGTTGGAAAAAAAATGAGATCGAGCTGGCGGCTCACACTCCTCATCTGAGGTCCGATCACCAGGACAGGGACTCGCGCTTCGTATAGGACCATTTCCGCGAAGCTGTCATTAAAGAGCTCTCGAAGCCCGAGTTTCCGTCGGGTCGTCACCAGAATGAGATCCGCTTTGAGACGACGGGATACCCTCAAAAAACTCTTCACTCTCGCCGAGACAGAGGGCGTTTCCTCGAAGTCGATCCTGGGCGTCATGGCCCGCTTGATCCCAAGTCGCCTTGCGAATTCCGATACCGCTTCCTCTCCGAATTTTTGGAATTGGCTTTTCCATCGCTTCAATGCCTGAGGAGGGAGATCCGGGGGGAGCTGTTGAATCGAGACCGGCGTGACCTCCCATCTCCGGTCCTGGGCGAACGTCTCGGCAATGCGTGCGGCGTGTCGGTGAATGGCGCCTTGCTTCTCAAAGGGATCAATCGCCCAGACCAACCGGTACTGCGGACGCAAGCGTGCCATACCCTGCGAAGCTGCAGCGGTTATGCCACTACGGCTTCGAGCCGATACGTTCGCTCAAAGCCAGTCACGTTCACTAAAAGCCGTAACACGCGTTCAATTTCAAATTTAAGGGCGTTATGAGCGCTCAATACCCATTGCCTGTAAAGATGCCGGGTTTTATCCTTGCAACCTGGATCACCCATCATGCTGAAACTGAAGAGAGCCTACGAGCCAGCGAATGAATCAGACGGGTATCGCGTTCTGGTCGATCGCCTTTATCCCCGTGGCGTTCCGAAGTCAAAACTCAAGGTGGATGAATGGGCCAAGGAACTGGCTCCCAGTAACGAGCTTCGGCGCCGATTCGGACATGATCCTGAAAAATGGCGCGAGTTCAAACGGGAGTATCGCAAGGAACTCACCGACCCTTCCAAGACGGAGTTGCTCGCGAGCTTAGCTAGACGCGCTCGGAGATCCAGGGTGACTCTTGTCTACGGCGCTAAAGACGAAGAGCACAATAATGCGGTGGTACTCAAAGAGCTGATCGAAGTCCGAAAGCGCTGAGCCTTCGCTTCTGCGAGACCGTAGGGATCCGCACCCGAGCGACGATTCGAGTTGAGCACCCTTTCATTGGATCGGGGCGCCGGGAATGCTTGTTGCTATTTTCAATCTCATGAAACTCAAAGAGATCATGAGCGATCGGATCGTGACGGTCGCGCCCGATGAGTCCGCGAACGCCGCCTGGACGAAGATGCGACAGCGGCGCATCCGTCACCTGGTCGTCACAGAAAATAAGCAGCTCGTGGGCGTGCTTTCGGAGCGTGATTTAGGCGGAACGCTCGGTTCGGATGTGCGAAGAGGGCACAAGGTACACGATTTGATGAGGACGAGAATCGCCACGGCGACTCCGGACACCGACCTCCGAAAGGCGGCCAATCTGATGCGTGGCAGGCGCATTGGTTGCCTGCCGATCCTGGAAGGCGATCGCTTGGTAGGCATCGTTACCGCGACGGACGTGCTAGACAGTCTTGGACGCGGAGTCACGCGGCCTGAGGGGATGATCCGTAGCCCGCTCAAACGGGTGCCGGGCCGAACGAAGGGCGCAGCCCGCCAGGTGATGCGCCAGCGCGAGCCCAGGAAAAGGGGCCGGGCACGGGATCGCGAAGCAGACAGCGAGGAGCGGGCCCCCTTCGCGAGCCAGATCCCCAGAGCGACTAAGGCGGTTTCGGGCCGCACGATCGCATCCTCGGTACCCGTCCATATCTTCGAGAGAAGGTCTAACGAGAATAGATTGAACGAAGACGACAAGGCGTACATTCGGCGCAAGTTCGGAATGAAGCTCGGGAAGTTCGCGCGATCCATCGAAAGGGTCACGCTCCGTCTGGAAGACGTCAACGGACCAAAGGGCGGCGTCGATCAGAGTTGTCGAATCAAGGTCGTCTTGAGCGGGCTTCCAAGTCTCATGGTCGAAGAGAGGAGTGAGACCATCAATGAGGCGATCGATCAAGCATTGTCAAGAACGGCATACGCCGTGAGGAGCCAGCTGCAGCGCAGACGCACGCGCAGAAACAGATTGACCGCCTTTGAAGCGAGAGCCCTGCTCGCAAAAGCCTGAACGAAAAGGAGCTAACGATGAGACTTAGATTCTACTTATCCCCTCGAATGGTCATCCTTCCGTCGAAAACCCCGGTACTGGACGCGGCGCGGGCGATGGAAAACAACCGCATCGGCGCGATCTTCGTCCAAGACGAGGGAAGGCTCAAAGGCATCGTCACGGACCGGGATCTTTCCATTCGGGTAGTCGGCCAGGAACGCGATCCCAGATCCACGATTCTCTCTGAAGTCATGACATCGCCCCTCGCCACGCTATCGCCGAAGGACACGCATGAGGATGCCATTCGACTCATGGTTGAACGGAACATCCGCCGGGTCCCGCTGGTCGAGGACGAGCGTCTGGTCGGGATTGTGACGCTTGATGATCTCATTTTGGATGAGGCTGCCACGCTCGACCAGGTGGCGTCCGTGGTCGAGGCTCAGTTGGGAGAGGGGGGCCCGGCTGCGTCCCCCAGGCAGCCCGCGAGGCGACGAAGCACGGCGCGTGCGGAAGGGACCTATCGTCGCCTGTTGAAAGAGGTGCAGCATGAGTGCTCGCTTGAAGGGCCCGAAGAGGCCGAACGCGCGCTGAAGGTGGTTCTCTCCGGTCTGATCCGTCGGGTTACCCCGGGCGAGGCGAAGGACCTGATGTCCCAGCTTCCCTCATTGCTTCAGTCGAAGCTGAAATCCGTCTCCCCTGGTCCTGACAAACAAGTGACTCGGGAGAGCATCGAGGCGGATCTGGCTCAGGAGCTTGGCGTGGCCCAAGCCCGAGCGAACCTGATCCTGTCGGGTGTCGGGTCGATCATCGCCCAGAGCATCAGCCCGGGTCAACTGGCGGATGTCCAGAGCCAGCTTCCCAAGCAGCTCCAAGAGATCTTTCCTGAAGGCGCTCCCAAAGAAGCGGCGTGAAAGCGAGGCGTTCGGTGGACAAGCTTCGGATCGGCATTTCGGGGTCTTATGGAGGATTCAATTTGGGTGACGAAGCCATCCTGGCCGGGATGATTTCGGAAATGCGCAAGACCCTTCCGGTGGAGATCACGGTATTCTCGATGAATCCCGAAGACACGCTTTCTCGGCATCGAGTGGAGAAAGCGGTCAACGCCCGGCTCATGACCCGTCCGGAGGCGCGCGAGGAGATCGAGCAGCTCGACCTCCTGATCCTTGGCGGTGGCGGTATCCTGTACGATGCGGACGCGAAGAAATACTTGAGGGAGGTCAACCTCGCCCGAGAACTCGGGGTCCCGGTATTCGTCTACGCGATCAGCGGGGGTCCGCTGCTCGAGCCCGATGTCAGAATGCGAGTGGCCGAGACGCTCAATGAAACCGACGTGATCTCGGTTCGGGACCGGGAGGGATACCGCCTTCTCGAGGATGTTGGCGTTACCAAGGAGATCCATCTCACCGCTGATCCCGCGCTATTGATCGAGCCGACGAACCTGGCTCCCGATGCGCTGATCGCCGAGGGAGTCGATTTCGACAGGCCGCTCGTGGGCTTTTCGGTTCGGGAACCCTATCCAGCGGTGAAGAGCATCAATGTCGACGATTACTACCAGCTCCTGGCGAACGCCGCCGACTTCATGATCGATCGACTCGATGCCGACGTGGTCTTCGTCTCGATGGAGAGAACGGATGTCCAGCATAGTCATGGCGTAGTGAGCAAGATGGAGTTCGCCCAGCGAGCCGAAGTCCTGCGAAGGGTTTATTCCTCCGAGGACATCCTGAGCCTGATCGGGAGATTCGAGTTCTGCGTGGGGATGCGATTGCATTTCCTGATTTTCTCCGCGCTTCAAGGAACGCCGTTCGTCGCTCTTCCCTACGCGTCGAAAGTGAC
>CAYNDM010000172.1:0-6866 GCA_964395265.1 uncultured Bacteriovoracaceae bacterium | reverse complement strand
GTCATTTGGCCGCGAATGGAGTGTTCCCCAAGTTAGCGCTAGAGCAAGTCGTCAAGACCGCTCGTGCCGCTCTCAAAGGCAGGGCACTGACCCAGGACGAGATTCATGAGGAATGGCGGAAAAGACTCTCCAGGGATTACCTCTATTACTGCAAAGGCTGTAAAAGCTGGCACGTGCACTGGATGTTGGTTGGAGCGGCCGGCCTGCACCAGGCATTTTGTTACGGGCCGATCCGGGATGGGGACAGCACCTTCGTGCGAATCGAAGATTGGTTGCCGAAAAGCCGCAAAAAGCTGAATCCCGACCAGGCTGCACGACTCCTGGCGCTTCGCTACCTTCACTTCTACGGACCCTCCACTTGCACCGACTTCGGAGCCTGGGCTGGCCTCTCGGCTCGGCAGGCCCAGGACACTTGGGCACTCATCGAGGACGAGCTGATCCAGGTGAATCTCGGCAATGGGGCCAAGTCAAAACCCGCGTGGATTCACAAGAAGGATTCGAAAGCGCTGGCCTCTCCCGGTCAGGCTCGCTCGGTGCGGCTCCTTCCGCCCCGAGATCCTTATTTGGATCTCCGGGACCGAGAGACGCTGATTCCAGATCTAAAACTGCAAAAGCAGGTCTGGAGGATCATCGGAAACCCGGGCGTCCTGCTGGTCGATGGCGAGATCGCTGGAACTTGGCGCGGCAAGAAAAAGGGAAGGGTCTTTGAGCTCGAGATCGAGCCTCTCAAGGCGATCCCTGTTTCGACCAGGAAAGCAATTGAGAACGAAGCAATGCTTATTGCTCCGAATAAAGCCGCCGAGACAGCGCGAGCCCGCGTGATCTAGATTGCCCTCGATCGTTCGAGCGTTCGGTGGCTTGGTTCCACAAATCAGGCACGCGAAGAGCGTGACGCGCTTCGATTTCGGTATGCCGGATCTTTCCGCCCAAATTAGCGATCCACCCCATCAATCCGCCGCTCAAGACCGCGACCAGCACCAGCGTTCGCCAATACCAGGCTCGCTCAGGTAAGCCGAGCGATCTGAAGACCAAAGCCGCCAAACTCAGCGCGGATAACACGAGCAAGGAGACCAGAGCAAAGATGCTTGCTCCCTCATGGCGTTCCAGCATGACTTCAGACACGCCAGGCAATTTCTCAATCGCCTCCTCGGCCGGTTCGCCAGTGAAGTAAACCAGGAGAGTTACCGCACCCAGTACCACGAAAAATCCCAGTGAAAATCGCTTCATCTCCTCGCTGTTTTTCCAGAGGGAATACGCCAGAATAACAATCCCGATCATCGTTCCAATGACCGGTATATGATTCGTCATCAAGTGGATATGGACCCAATTCATATGAGAGCTCCTCCTTCTAGGAAGAGCAATAGCGGAGCCCGACGAAACCTGGCACATCCCCGAACAGGTACTTAGGTTGCAATCAAGTCGCACTAGGTCCATTTCGCGGTGCCACGCCTCCGGTATTCCACCTCTCGCGCACGAAACGACATGGCCAGGAGACGACACAATGAGCTCACAAAACGTATTCAGGTTTCCCGTACCCGACCACCGATCCCGGCGCCTCACTCCCTCGCGCGGTCATGGGATGTCGCCCCACGGAAGAGCTTTCTACCGCCAGCTTTGGCTCATGGGGTTGATTCACCTTCCCATCATGTACGCCGTGATGTTCACAATGGTCGACACGTTCGATGACGTCGTCCATAATCTCAATACGCTCTACATGGCCGGGATGATGGCGACTCCCATGGTCATTTTGATGCCACTGCTCATGAGACGGATGTATCCGAACCGTGTCTTGAATCTCGTCGTCTATGCCGTCTCGACTCTCGCGTTCATGGCTCTTTTCTATTTCATGCGAAACCAGGCGTTCATCGACGACAAGGAGCTCCTGAGGTCCATGATCCCGCACCACTCCGGAGCCGTGCTCATGTGCGAAAAGGCGAAGCTCACCGATCCTGAGGTCGTTGAGCTTTGCGGAAAAATCATCGAAAGTCAGAAATCCGAAATCGCGCAGATGAACGAGATCCTGCGTCGTATATGACTCGTTCTGATTCGACCCGCACGGGCACCGAAGCTGTGCTCTCATGTCGCTATCTCATTTATCTGTCTCACACGGACAGCCATCCGTAAATCTCCGCCAATGACTCGGCAAGGAGCGAAGGCTGGGAAAGGATATGGAAATTGCCCTGCCCGAACATCTGAGGAAGGTAAAACTTGGCTTGTGAATCGATCGCTAGCGCGCGAACAGTGATGTTCGCGGCCCCAGCCTCCCGGATGGCCTGACGGATGTCCTCGATCCCGTATCGACCTTCGTAGCGATCGTAGTCCGTTGGCTTACCATCGCTGATCAAAAGAAGAAGCTTCTTTCGGGAAGGGACCTGACTCAACAATCGGGTGCCGTGGCGCAGGGCCGGGCCGATACGGGTGTAGCCCGTGGGCTTCAGCCCTACTAGATTGGCTTGGCAATATGCCCAGCTTTGCTCAAAACGCTTCACCTCGATATAGCGACAGTCCTTGCGCGTATTGCTGAAAAAAGCCCCTATCGCCAACCGATCCCGGTACTCCTCGATTACCTCTCCCAGCACCAGCATGGATTCCTTGACCACGTCGATCACCCGGCGATTCATCAGCCAGGAGTCGGTCGAAAGGCTCGAATCGAGCAGTACCAGCGTCGAGAAATCGCGTTCACGCGGCCTTCTGGAAAGATAGACCCAAGGATTCGGAGAATGCCCGCTCCGGATCGTGGCATAGCGGTCCACCACGGCATCGATGTCGATCTCGGGCCCATCAGGTTGGCGATTCCTCCAACGCCGCACATAGGTGAATTCCTCGAAGCGTTTCCGGAGATCACGAATTTGCCGCGCATGCGTCCTACGGACCTCCTGCACATAACGGATGGCCTCTTCCTGATCGACGATCTTGGGGCGACGATCCACGAAGACCTTGCACCACTCCTTCTTATAACTCCTTCGCGAATAGTCCCATTCATCATAGGCGTACTGGGCGAACCCATCTTCTTCGAGGTTCCCGAGATCCAGGGCCCCTGAGTCCAGCATCACATCCGACTTGTAGATCGAATCAGTGCGTTCTTGGGAGCGCACCACTTTTCTCAGATCCAGCTCTTCAAGCGCCTCAAGCTGCTCCTCCAGTTCGTCGGACCCATCCAAAGCTTTCCTTCCACCGACATAATCGTCCAAGGTGCGGACCTTTTCGAAGCTATGGACCAGCGGATTTTCTCCTTCCCGGTTTTCCGCGAGTTTCACCTCTTGGATACGCTCCTTGGGCTTTCCTCTGCGCTCCGTTCCCGAAGGCAGGGAATCCGGGCGTGCCCTGGGCGGCTCTTTCGCACTTCCATCCAAAAGGCCGGGCGCCTTCGGCTCGGGCATGACCAACCCCCAAATGACGGGAATCATGCTTGCCGACGCGGACTTGGCTCCTGCCTCGCGCGAAATCAGGGGAAGCCATCTTTCCGCTACCCGCACGAGATTGACCGCCTCATGAGGAATCGAGGCCACGATCTCTCGCGCGATGCCGCCCTCACTATGCTCGCGGTCGTCGTGCTCACCGTCGCTCAAGGCTTGATTCAGGATTTCCAGAGCCAGCTCAGCCCAAAAATTTCGCGTAGGCCCGCCTTGTTCCGATCGACGAGCTTCGATTTCCAATAGAAGCAATCGCCGCTCTACTTTCGCCAATCCGGGATAAAGAGCCTTCATTCTTTCGCGCGCTATAGGAACGGCGATCAGGCTCAGCAGAAGCTGCGCCGCGGGATTCTCGATCCAGTGACCAGGAAGTCGAACACCGGAATCGGAAAGTGAGATCGAGTAGGCAACCCGGTAAAGATAAGCTCGAAGATTGAGCTCGCGGTCCGGCCCCAGGCTCATCGCACGGGGAAGAAAGAGCGAATGCCCGATGAGGCCACCCACGCTTTCCGCCTCCTTGATGTCGATCGACCTGGCCGAGAGCGCGCAAGCGACATATCGAAGTCGAGACGAAACCTCATCCAGTCGAACCTGGTTGAGCTCTCCTGGAGTGGAGCGAACGGGACGCCTTGCGATGGCCCGCGCCTGATTGAGGCCCCAGCGAAAGAGCTTTTCGTCCCAACTCAACCCTGCCTCCGCTAAAAGACCATGGTTGCGATATCCTGCAGGCTCTCAGCGACGGCAGGGTCATCCGTCAGGGGTTGAACGATCCCTGTCTCGCAGGCGACGCGAGGCGGAAGCCCCTCAGCGATCAGCTTTCCGGCGTCCACCAAGAGCCTTGTCGAAGCCGATTCCGCCAGGCCGAGCTCCTGGAGCCCTCGGATCTTCGCTGCGAGCGCGACCAGGCGGCGTGCGGTTCCCTGATCCACTCCTGTTTCCGAGCGCACGATCTCGACCTCAATGGCTTCGGGCGGATAATTGAAGCTCAATCCCACGAATCGTTGCCGGGTCGAGGGCTTGAGCTGCTTGATGCCTCGCTGGTATCCCGGGTTGAAGCTCACGACCAACATGAACTCCGGAGGCGCGCTCAGGACCTCGTCGCGTCGATCGACATAGAGCTGCCGTCGATGATCAGTCAAGGGATGAAGCACGACGATGACGTCTTCGCGCGCTTCCGCCACCTCATCCAGGTAGAGAATCGCCCCTTCGCGAACTGCCCGCGTGACAGGGCCATCCTGCCAGCGGGTTTCACCGCCTTCGAGAAGGTAACGTCCCAGAAGGTCGGTAGCCGAAGTATCGTCATTGCAGGCCACCGTGACCAACGGCCTACCCAGCTCATGCGCCATGGCCTCGACGAAGCGCGACTTTCCGCTCCCCGTCGGACCCTTGAGCATCAAAGGCAGGTGTCGTCGGTACGCGCTCCTGAAAACCTCCACCTCATGACGAATCGGCCGGTAATACGGGGCCGCAGAGAATTCCGCCATGCTCAAGCGACCCCGGTGAGCTCACCTTTGGGAAGGCCGGACCGGATGAAATCGTAAATGAAAGCGACGATGCCCAGGGTGAAAAGTGCCGCCGCCAGGACGAGGCCGACGAAGTGCACGGCGATTTCCTTCTGAACCACCAGGAAATCCAGGCCGACCATGCGCTCGAGATAGACTTGCGTGACCCCTGCGACCGCGAACGCTCCGCTCATCCCCACCATTCCGATATTCGACGTCCAAAACGCGGCAATCGAGGCCCCGGAGTTGTAGCGCTTGCGCCCGGTCAGATGCGGCAAGGCATAGGCGATGATCGCAAGCACCAGCATCGCGTACGCTCCCCAAAAAGCGAGGTGGCCGTGCATGGCCGTGACGAGCGTGCCGTGCGTCCATTTATTGACCTGAGGCCATGTGTGAGCGAAGCCCAGAAAACCAGCACCCACGAATGACATGATCGCGCAGCCTATGGTCCAGGTCATCGCGATCCGGTTCGGATGGCTCCTTCCGCCTTTTTTGGCCATCGCGATTGCGTAGACCGCCATACCCAGGAAAGCAAGGGGCTCCAGAGCGCTGAACACCCCTCCGACCATCAGCCAGTACCTGGGCGTCCCGATCCAATAGTAGTGATGCCCCGTACCCAGGATCCCGGATAGGAAGGTGAATCCAACCACCACGTAAAGCCACTTCTCGACGATCTCCCGATCCACGCCCGTCAGCTTGAGAAGCAGGAACGACAGGATCCCACCCATGATGAGCTCCCAGACGCCCTCGACCCAGAGATGAACGACCCACCATCTCCAGTACGAGTCCATCGTCTGGTTGTCCGTATCGATCATTCCAGGCAGGTAGAGAAGCGCGGCAGTGAGCAACCCGAAATAGAGCACGATGCTGGTCGTGGTGTGGCGCTTGGCCTTCCAGATCGTCACACCGATCAGAAAGACGAAAAGAAGCACGTCAAGCACGACGAGGTAATCCAAAGGACGCGGGATCTCCAGGAACTTCCTGCCTTCCCAATAGTTGAAATGAAACCCGACCAAGGCGGCGACGCCGACGAGTACGAAAGCCACCAACTGCACGATGGCCAGCTTCGGGGCCACCAGCTCGCGCTCGCACTCCTCCGGAATGATGTAGTATGCGGCTCCCATGAACCCCGACAAAAGCCACATGACCAAAAGGTTCTGGTGGCTTGCGCGCGCGGTACTGAAAGGAATCCACTCATGGAGCACATCGTATCCGATATGGGCGAATCCCATGATAAACCCGTAGATCAACTGAAGGGAAAGCAGGAGCATGCTCACCGCGAAGAACCAGTAGGCGACTCTCTGGGATTCGTATCTCATTGGCTATTCTCCCCCGACTTGAGCAATGACAGGAACGCCGCGAGCTCCGTGATCTCCTGATGGGAGAGCGGAAGCTTCGGCATGGTCGTCCCAGGCTTGATCGCCTGAGGATCCGTCAGCCAAGCGACCAAGTTGTCGTAATCGCGCCGGTCACCGACATGATCGAGCGCTGGCCCGACGCTTCCGCCCTGTCCTTGAAGGGCATGGCATGCCACGCACATCTGATTGTAGACTTTCGGGCGATCGACCCGCTTGACAACGGCTCCTTCCGGGCTTTACACGGACTGCGCGGTAGCGCTGGGATCAGCCACTTGAGCCAGAACCGGCTCAGGCGGCCAGCCCTGCAGGTCGACTTCTGCGATCCACTTGAAGAATGCGACGAACGCATCGAGCTCCTCATCCGAGAAGTCGTATTTCTGCATCTTGCGTTCATTGGGATACATGGCCTGCGGATCACGGATCAGGGCTTTGATGAACTGCGGGCCGCGCCTCTCGTAGACCTTCGTCAGCTCGGGGGCATAGTAGGCGCCTTCCCCCAGGATCGTGTGACAACCCATGCAGTTGTTTCGATCAAAGAGATGCTTCCCGCGGATCACCTGCGGAGTCAACGCATGCTCGTTAGTCAACTTGGG
>CAYNDM010000171.1:2906-6907 GCA_964395265.1 uncultured Bacteriovoracaceae bacterium | reverse complement strand
TGCCGCTGCCGGAACACGTTTTCGATCCCCCCGCGGCGGCGGTGCCTTGTAATCAACTTAAGAACGCCGGGCACGAGATCCTTTTCGCGACTCCCCGAGGAAAAAAGGGAATCGCCGACCCACGGATGCTGACGGGTAAAGGCCTGGGCCCGCTGGCTCCGATGCTCATGGCCAACCCAACGGCGCGCAAGGCCTTTCATCAGCTGAGCTCGGACCCGCGGTTTGAGAGGCCCTTGCCCTACTGGGAACTTCGAGTCGAGCATTTCGACGGGATTCTGCTGCCCGGAGGGCATGCCTCGGGAGTGAGAGCCTATCTCGACTCGGAGCTGCTTCAGGAGCTGGTCGGACGCTTCGCCGCCCAGGGCAAGCCGATCGGCGCCATCTGCCACGGAGTCGTCCTCGCAGCCCGGAGCAAGGACTCGAACACGGGGAAATCCATCCTCTTCGGAAGGAAAACCACCGCCCTTCCCAAGTGGATGGAGCTATCCGCCTGGATGATGACCCGCGCCTGGCTCGGGAACTACTATCGGACCTACCCCATGACCGTTCAGGACGAGGTAACGGCAGCCCTCCGAGACCCTTCGGATTTCATTCGTGGCCCGATTCACGTCTTTCGCGACGGCCCCAAGACCGCGGACGTCGGCTTCGTCGTGCGAGACGGAAACTACCTTTCGGCCAGATGGGCGGGCGACGCGCACCGGTTTGGCGTGGAGTACGCGACGATCCTGAGCGAAAGGGAAAAGATCCGGATAGGCGCATAGCCTCTTCCTCGAAGCGCGACAGGGATTTTCTGTTATACTCCCGATCAACGTGACCTCTTTCTGCCTCTACTACGAACGCTCCATTTGCCGCTCCTGCTCCTGGATCGAGCACGACTACGAGGAGCAGATCCGCCTGAAGGAGCGCTCGCTGAAAGCGGCGCTGCGCTTCTTCCCCGAGCTGCCCTTGGAGCCTTCGGTGCGCTCGCCCGAGCAGGGATTCCGCAATCGGGCGAAGATGATCATCACCGGAACGCTCGACGCCCCGATCGTCGGGTTGACCGGGGACGCGGACCTGGATCAAGGCCGCGAGCTCCTCAATTGCCCCATCCATCACCCGAGACTGAACGAAGTGATCGTGGATCTCCCTCGATGGATCCAGGAGTACCAGCTCACGCCTTACCGTATCCGCGAGCGGAAAGGAGAGCTCAAGGCGATCATCGCATTTTACTCCCCGAAAAGCGGGCAGATGTACCTGCGTTGGGTGCTTCGCTCGAGAGAGTGCGTGGCCCGCATCAAGAAAGCTCTTCCTAGGCTCCAGGAGCGCTTTCCGTCCCTGGTCTGCGTTTCGGCGAATATTCAGCCCGTTCCTCATGCCATTCTCGAAGGCCCCGAAGAGCTCGTGCTGACTCGACAAGAGCACATTGATCACGAAATCGGCGGGATCCGGATGAGGCTTTCGCCGCGAGCCTTCGTGCAAACCAATGTCGGCGTCGCATCCCGGCTTTACGAAACGGCGGCCCAGTGGGTGAAGGCCTCTGGGAGCCAGCGCATGCTCGAGCTCTACTGCGGCCAAGGAGCGTTCAGCTTCTTCTCGGCGGGAAGCGCGGACCAGCTTCTTGGGATCGAGATCAACGAGCAGGCAGTTCGCTCGGCCAGCGAGACGGCCCGCTCGCTCGGACTGGACAACGTCCGCTTCAAGGCCGCCGACGCAACCCAGGTTTCAGACGAGATCCGGAAGTTTCGACCCGAGCTGATCCTCGCGAATCCACCGAGGCGCGGCCTGGCTGATGGCGTGCGACTCATACGCGATCACCTGCCCGAGCATTTCGTCTACTCGAGCTGCGCGGCTGAAACTCTCGCGACGGATCTCCAGGCCTTGAGCGACCGGTATGGCGTACAACGGGCCCAGCTCTTCGATATGTTCCCTCATACCGAGCATTTCGAGACATTGGTCTGGCTGAGGCGCCACTCCTAAGGGGAGATCAGGGCATATACCTGAAATTCACGAAGACCTTCTTGCCCGCTTCGACCTGAACCGTGCGCTCGGGCAGCGGACCCGCGCCGTTCGGCAACGCCCTCACCGTGTAGGTCCCGGGCTCCACGACGATTCTCGCCACCTGGAGATCGCGAGGAAGAAGATTCCATGAACGCACATCCGCCTGATCGCTCGCGTAGAAGATCAGCTTTGTCATCAGGCCCAGCATGGGATCGTTCGTGTGGCGCGCGACCTGGTCGGCGACCACTTCCTTCGCGACCACTCCCGCGATCTTCTTGGCGATGAGCGCGCCGTACTTCTCCTCGAGGTTCTGAATCGCGGTGGCTTCGATATCGTCCAGCACGGCCGTCGTGGCCCGAACGGTTCCGTTCACCTCGATCTGGGCTGATCGCACTGGATTGAAACGCGGGTAGAACTTCGGAAGGGACACGAACTGGGGATTGGGCTTCTTGATGGGCGAGATGCCATTCTGGTAAAAAACGACGATCTCTCCCTTCCCCGCCTTCGGCCGAAGCTGCTTGGCCGCATCGAAATCCTCCTTTTTGAGCGAGAACTCCTTGGCCCAACGATCCATCTCGTCGTTCATTCGCAGAAAATTGGCCGTGCGCCAAAGATCCCGGCCGAGTCCCGGAAACGAAGGCTCGAGCTCCCAGGTCTTCTTGTAGTCGATGTAGGCGTCATTGTAGTTGCCTTCGGCTTCGTAGATGATCGCGGAGATGTAGCGGGCGAACGCGCTCTGCTTGTACTTGCGCTTGCCCTCGGTCACCATCAGGTACAGCTTGCGGTTGACCTTGCGGGCCTCGACCAGCGCGCTCTCGTACTCGCCCAGCAGGGCGAAGTTCATGGCGAGATAAGTATTGATCAGAACGTTCTCGAAGTCCTCACCCTTGTAGTCCTTGATGTTATCGCTGGTCAGGAGCGTGGCCCCTTCGGTCGAGAGGCTGGTGTAATCCTTGATCTCGGCGATCTTCTCCGCACGCAGGAGGTATTGATTGCTCTCTTCGTACTTGCCGGCCGTATGGAGAGCGAGGCCGATGTCGAGCAGGTACAGCAGCAAGTCCCTGCCGTTCTCTCCCTGTCTTTCGAGTCCCTTCTGCAGCCGGGCGACCGCCTGATCGTATTGTCCTTGGCGAAAGAGATTGTCCGATTCCCGATCCGACATGCGTGCCGAGGCGCATCCTTGCAGGACCAGCGCAGCGCCCAGAAACGCGAAAAACGAGGAGCGACGCGGCCTGTGGCGCCTTGATTCCCCGTTCTCACTGGCTGATTGCCTGATTCCGTGCCTCATTTGCCTCCAAGACCGGCTCCGGCACGGCGCGAACTAGAGCCCGATGCTCCTCTTGCGGAACTTCTTGCGGACTTCCTTTTCCTCGACGCAGTCGATGGTGGAGGTCTCCATGTTCGTCAGATTCATGGTCAGCTTGTAATAGATGAACTTGTCGTTGCCCACCTGCTGCACGTTGGTGGCGAGCGCGCCGCTCATGATGTAGTCCGCGCCGATCTGCTTGCCACGTTTCTTGGCGGTCACTTCGTTCACGTTTCCGCCGGCGTTGTAATCGTACTCCTCGTCGAGAGTCCCGCGCTCCTGCTTGTTGACGAAGCGAACCTTGCCTGACTTGATCAGAGCGGTACGGATCTTATCGGTCATCGAAACCGTGTCGATGTGCTCTTCGGTGCGGTTCTGGACACGCTCAACGATCACCACGGGAGGTTTGCCGGCCTTGGCGATGTAGTCGCACGCCACCATGGCTCGAACCACCGTATCGGCCATTTGCTGCATGTCCGCTTCGTTGAATTTATCGTCCAGGAGCTCGACACGGGTCGGATCGTCGTACTCGCCTTTCGTGAACGCCTTGGGGCCTCCACAGCCAGAGGCCAGAAGAACCATCGATCCCAAGGCTATCGAGACCGCCGTCATGGAAACCACGGAAGCTAGACGCATAGCAATATCCTCTCCTTGCTTTCAGAAGGTATCCCCAATTCTTCGCATCACAAAAAAAAATTGCAAGCGAATGTTATTTAAA
>CAYNDM010000171.1:1751-2896 GCA_964395265.1 uncultured Bacteriovoracaceae bacterium | reverse complement strand
CCCTCTCGCGCGATGAGCGGTCTGCTGTTATAGCAGTTCCATGAAATTCATGCGTTTGTACCCTTGGGTGGGCTCGTTGCTGACGGCGATCACGATTCATGTGGCTGCGGCGTGGGCAGGCCCGATTCAAGAGGTTCTGCTGTACAACGGCAATCCGGATCGCTCGCAGGTCGAGAAGTGGAATCGCTCAAGAGCGCCCGGGGATTTTCTGGTGCGCCCGACCCCGCTTGTCGAGCGAGATCTGAATCCACTTCTTTCCCTTCGTTTCGCGCGCCTGCGGATCCAGCTTCGTGAGTATCCCCAGGCCAGGCTCCTGGGCGCCTGGTCCTCGCTCGCCGAACGCGGATCGGAGCTCGTGATGCTGGACGCGGGATATCCCAGCGACGAGCAGATCGATCTGCTCAACCGAATCGGGTTCAAGCGAGTTGTCCTCGTCGTCAGTCATTTTCCCGCTGTCCAAGACGCCATCCGGCTTGGGCGGCTTCGCTCCGCGCTCCACCTGACCTTCGTCGGGGCGCACTACCCCAAATACCATGAGCGCCCGCAGTTCGAAGCGCTTCCTCGGGACACGGAGCTGCTCTTCGTCACGGATTACTGGCCACGCTACCAGCAAATGGACGTGCTGAACCTCATCCCCCAACGATACAAGCTTCGTATCCTGGACTCCTATCCCAGCCCGACTTCGCTTCCCTATTTCCTCAATCTGAAGCGGCTGACGGAGCTCCAAGTTCACAACGACTTCGCCCCCGCCGATCGGGAGCTCTGGAGAAATCTCGGCGGCACCCCGATCCGCTGGAGCTTGAGGGAGGTTCCCACGCAAGCCGCGCTCGCCCAGTTCGAAGCGAGCCAATCCGCCGGCTCTCCCAGGACCCTGGTCCTGGACTTCGATCGAGAGCTCAGCGAATCAGAGCGCGCCAGGCTCGAATCCAGCGCTCTGCCCATCGAATGGGTCCATCAGGCGCGCTGAAAAATGAAACACTCGCGGATCCAGGATGTCCTGAAGAGAAAGTTGATTTTCGTCAGCGGCAAGGGAGGAGTCGGCAAAACGACGGTCTCGCAGGCGATCGCCGAAGCTCTGGCGCGAAAGGGCCGGAGGGCTCTTTGGGTGGTTTTCGAGGATCCTACGCAGGAGCCTGGGCTCCTCG
>CAYNDM010000171.1:0-1741 GCA_964395265.1 uncultured Bacteriovoracaceae bacterium | reverse complement strand
GAGCCTGGGCGCCTCCTTCAGAAAGGCCCCCGGCTCTGGCATATCAACGCCGAAGCGACCCGTGCGTTCGAGGAGTACGTCGGACTGAAACTCGGAGCGGCCCGGCTGACCAAGCTTTTTCTCCAGAACAAAGTGATGAACTATCTCTCCAAGGCCGCGCCAGGGATCCATGAGCTCGTGCTCCTGGGAAAGGTCTGGCATGAGAGACAGAACTACGATCACGTGGTCTGCGATATGCCGTCGACGGGCTACGGGCTCGCGATGTTCCAGAGCGCCGAGAATTTCTCGCGGCTCTTTCAGGGAGGCCCGATCAACCGGGACGCCGAAGCGATGCTGGCGACGTTCCGGTCCCCTGAGGAGTCGGGCTTCCTCACGGTGGCGTTGCCCGAGGAAATGCCGCTCGTCGAGTCGATCGAGCTCGGCGAGTTCCTGCTCAAGCTTTTTCCTGACAACCCTTCGGCCTATGTGGCGAACAGGCTCTTTCCCAAGCTCTCTTCCGCCGAAAGCGCTCCTTGGAAGAGCCCCGACGATTGGAAGACCCCCGTACCGGAGTCCGCGCTGGACTACGCGACCAAGCGAAGCTTCCTCGAGGCCTATAATCTCAGGCTCTGGCGCGAAATCGGCGTCGAGTATGGCGAGCTCCCCTACCTCCCGCCTCCGAGTGAAGAAAGCTTCGCGACCACGGTCTCGGCGGTTTCGGAGGAGTGCGCGAAGAGGGGCTACTTGTGAGAAACATCGACGATATCATCAGGCAGAGGAAGATTATCGTCACCTGCGGCACGGGAGGAGTCGGCAAGACGACCGTCAGCGCGGCCCTCGCGCTTCGCGCCGCCGTGCAAGGCAGAAGGGCGATCGTCGTGACGATCGATCCCGCCAAGCGTCTGGCCACCAGCCTTGGGCTCAAGGAGCTCGGCGACGAGCCTACTGATCTGACGCCCGAGCTTAGGCGAGCCAGCGAGGGACACGGCGGCTGCAGAGGGACACTCGCGGCATTGATGCCCGATACCCGCCTGACGTTCGAGACTTTCGTGGCCAGCCTGGCCCCTTCGAAGGAAGTCGCCGACAAGGTCATGCGCAACCCGATCTTCCAGATTTTCGCCAAGGAGTTCTCGGGCACCAACGAGTACATGGCCCTGCAGAAGCTCTACGCCATTCAGCAAAATGCCGACTACGACCTCATCGTCCTCGATACGCCTCCCAGTCGCAACACGCTCGCCTTCTTGGACGCCCCCCAGCTGCTCGGACAGTTTTTCGAGGAAAAAATCATCCGCTGGCTCGTGCTGCCGGCGAACAGGTTGGTCGCCACCGGCATGCGCAAAGCGCTTGAGATCCTGGAACGCCTGACCGGCGCGGGATTCATGACCCACCTCTTCGATTTCGCCGCCGCTCTCTTCGAGGTCCGCGTGACGTTCACGGCCAACCTCAGGCACATCACCCAGGTCCTCGAATCCGACCAGGTCGGGTTCCTCATGGTTTCGGGCCCAGCTCCGGAGACCTCCGAGGAGCTCCGGCATTTCGTTCAGTCCCTCAAAGAGCACCGATTTCGGTTCGATGGCCTGGCGATCAACCGAACACTCGGGTACCTTAAGGTAGAGGAGAGCGAGTGGGCGGACGGGGACCCGAAGAGCCGGGAGGCCCTCAACCTGATCCGGGCCCTGCAGGAACGGGAAGCGCGCGCGCTAGCGGCGCTTTCGTCCCAGGAACTCCCGCTCTATGCTCGCCTCCCCGAGCTCGCTCGGGA
>CAYNDM010000170.1:817-6928 GCA_964395265.1 uncultured Bacteriovoracaceae bacterium | reverse complement strand
CCCGTCGACTCGTCCCAGCTGATCGCGCATCAGGAGCCAGGCAGCGCCGAAAGCCCTACGGGGCAGACGATCGTGCCTTTGAAGGTGAAGGTCTCGGTAAGCAACCAGGCCGCGACGGGAGTCAAACACGATAGCCGCTTTTACATCAATCTTGCCGGCATCATCGGCGAACGCTACATCGAGATCACTCCAGGCTCGGCGGACTCGCCACGGATCGAAGCAGGCCAGGTGATCGCGGGAGTGGACCCTCCCCGGCTCGACCAGCTGATCTCGCAAAGCTTCAACCTTGCGGGCAAGATCATCGACATCGTCGAGCGCAACGAAGGAGACATCACGCGCTCGATCGAGCTCCTCTATAAGCTCAGCGGCAACCTCAACAAGACCCTGAATTGGGTCGACAAGAGCAACCTCTTCAAAACGGATCTGGCCAAGCTCGTCGACAACCTGATCGCCATCACCACCGATGTCCGCAAGATCACGGACAAGACCAATACTCCTGAAGGGCAAAAGACCCTCAAACTCCTCCATGAACTGCTCTGGAGGCTCGAGCCATTGGATTCGAAGAACATCCGCACCTTCCTCCAGAAGGAAGGCGTGAAAGTACAGATGTTCTAATAAAAGTTGACCATTTCAATAAGGATTGTTATACCCCCTCCATCAGCACTTGGATGATTCCTCATTCCTATCCACGGGCGGGAAAGTTCCCGCCATGGGGAATTTGACGCGTTGCGTTTAATTGATTTTGGCTATTTCAAGTGGTGTTTGTGATATTTTTTGTCGCATATAACATATTGAAATTAATTGATTTTGTAATTTTGGAATTTTTACTCATTCACAATTGAAAAAAACTACGGTAAATACTCGTGCATGTTAGTCGGGTATTTTTTGACACACCCCCGACTGAACTAAACAGGTTCTAAACGCCCTTCTCGCAGTTCGCCAGAATGGCCGTACCGAACCTGGAAAGGAGGCCATATGAGCATCCAGAGTATTCGCCCTCAGGTCCTTGCGGGAGTGTTGATCGCCGGATTGGCGGTTGCGGCCTGCACCAAGCAGCTCCCCGAGTCGTTTCGAATCCTCCCCGCCCAGGAGGTCATGGAAGCCGGCTTCGAAACCGGAAAAGAAGTGATCGAAACCACGAAAGCGCCCGTCGACATCCTTTGGGTCATCGACAACTCCGACAGCATGGAGCCTTCCCAGACCAAGCTGAAAGACGGCATCGAGCGCTTCGCCAAGGCCTACCTCAATCCCGAATACGATGTCCGAATGGCCGTGATCACCACGGACGCATTCATTGCAGACAGCCTCTTTGAGGAATTCCTGGACACCCGCTTGGTCCGGGGAAGCTACATGGGCAAGACCCCACGCCAAATCAATCCATTCTGGGGCCCTGACCACGCCAAGCTCATTTCGGGCAAAAAAGACGTGCCCAATGGACGGGGTTCGGGTCGAGCGATCCTCGAAACGCGGGCTCCAGAGGGAGCCAACGCGGCCTTGTGGCAAAAAAAGCTGATCACGGATTTTAAGACCAATGTGGCCGTCGGAACCAAAGGCCTCTTCGAAGAACGCGGGTTTGCATCGGTGCTTCAGCTCCTCAAAGACAACGAGACCTCTGAAAACGAATCCCAGCGTCTTTTCCGCAAGGGATCCCAGCGCATCATCGTTTTCCTGAGCGACGAAGAGGAGCAGACCATCGATGATTCCAAGCTCGGCGCCCCTCACATGCTTCTGTACAACGGTTACTACTATGCCGGAGACGACATCCGGGAGGGAGAAAAGATTCTGCCTTCTCATTTCACGAACCAGTGCCGTTCGAAGGTCTACAGGGGCGAGACTCTCAAGCCCATGTCGATCTGCCACAAGGACGAAAACCTGTTGCTCCCCGTCGCTGAAGTCAAAGCAAGGCTGGATGCGTTTTTCAGCGAGCTCGACGGCGACTCGAGCAAAGCCCATCCGAATTACGTCGTCGTCCCCATCGTGGGAATCGAGCTCGACACGATCAAGGGCCTGAGAGAAGCGTACAGTAAATACCTCGCGGCGCGGGGCAAGCCAGACGAGATCTCCCACGAACCGGGAACCCGCTATGTCGAGCTTGCGAAGCTGGTCGGCAACGGCTCATTCGCGATGGACATCGGGGTGTCGGATTATGCCCCCATCCTCGAGAAAATCGGCCTGGTCATCGAGAGCCGATCGATCGTGAAAAAATTCGAGAAATACTCGCGCTATCGCCTCGAACGGGTCCCCACCCGCGAGGAGCATATGACGGTGACGCTGGTCCGCAAGGACGGAACCGAGGAGGTCATCGATCCATCGCGATTCGAGCTCGAGCGCGAAGTCCTGGTCATCACCGACAAGGCTCTGCTCGAAAGCTTCAAACCCGGTGACCGGCTGACGGTCCACTACTATCCAACCACTATCCTGCCAGAGTCCATGGTCCACAGAACACAAAACGGCCAATCGGCCCGCTAAGAAGAAAAGGAGACACTTATGAGTGACTTTTTCGAGTTTGTCAGAAGCAATTTCGCCCATGCCCTTCCGCTGTTCCTGGCGGCAGGCTTCGCCGCGGCGATCGCGGTAGAACGCGCGATCGCGCTCTTCAGCCGCTACCCGATCCACAACATCGACGCGTTCTTCGAGAAGATCACGGATCTCGTCATGGCGGGCAAACTGGCCGAGGCCGTAGAGATCTGCGATCGCCTGGGCTCGAAGCCCTCGGCGCAGGTCGTGAAGCAGGCCCTCCTCCGGGCCCATCAGCCCGAGAGCCTGATCGAGAACGGTCTCGAGATCACGGTAAACAAAGCCACCCAGGCCATCCAGAGAAGGACGCAGTTCCTCTCGACGATCGCGAACGTCGCTACCCTCTTGGGTCTCTTCGGAACGATCGCGGGCCTGATCCACTCGTTCAAGGCAGTGGGATCGGTCGAAGCCGCCCAGAAGTCGGCGATGCTCGCTTCGGGTATCTCGACGGCGATGAACGCCACCATGCTCGGTCTCGGGATCGCCATTCCTTGCATGGTCGCTTTCAGCTTCCTGATGAATCGTACCAATCGCCTCGTCGCAGAGGTCGATGGGTCGGCGATCCAGGTGCTCGACATCCTCAAGCAGCGCTTCTACTCGGCTGAGCTGGGCGCGTTGAAAGCAGTTCCGAAGGCCAGGGCCAAGGGCCGCGCTTCGGCATCCACGGAGAGCGTGTCGTGAAGAAATTCAGGCGAAGCCACTCGGAGTCCGAGCAGGATTTCGAGCTCAATCTCGCGTCGATCATCGACTGTTTCACGGTGCTGATCGCGTTCCTCCTGGTCTCGGCATCTTTCGTGTCGATCGGGGTCCTCGATGCCGAAGTGGCTGCTTCGGGCTCCGAGGTCACGGAGAAGGAGGATTCGCCTGTGCAACTGGTGATCGACCTGAAGAGCGATCGCTCGATCCTGGTCTACCTCAGTGGGCAGATCAATCGGATCCACCGCATCCAGGCCAAGACCCGGGGCGAGTGGAACTTCGACGCCCTGACCGACCGCCTCGCGATTGTCAAAGGAGAGTGGCCGGCCCTCAAGTCGGCGACCCTGCTTGCTGACAACAAGGTGGCCTATCGGGACGTTGTCAAATCGATGGAAGTGGCCAGGCTCGCGGTTCCGACCGTGAACCTAGGCGGTTTCTAAGGAGCAATTAGAATGAGACGCCGCAGTTTCGTCAAAAGAAGAGCTCAGAACGAGGAAATGTCGCTGCAAATCACCTCGATGGCCGACATTTTCACGATCCTCCTGGTCTTTCTGCTGAAGAGCTACGCGTCAGGCGTGGCGGTCGACCCTTCGGGCGTCCAGCTTCCCCAAGCCGCGGGCAAGTCGGCCCAGGAGCTGCCGATCCAGCTGTACGTCAACCAGTCGGAGGTCCTGCTCGACGGGCACCCGGTGATGAACATCCGGGACTTTCAGTTCTCCACCCAGGACCTCGAAAGCACCGGAGCCTCGCGGCGTCTGCGCGCGGCCCTGGCCGAGAAGGTGAAAGAACGCGACTCGGCCCCAAGCGCTTCGCATTTGGACGTTTCGAAGCCCGAAGGCAAGATCGTCGTCCTGGCGGACGAGCGCGCTCCTTACGAAACCATAAAGACGGTGCTGGCTTCTGCGGCGGTCCAGGGCTTCACGGACGTCAAACTGGCGGTGGCCAGCGGAGAATAAGAAGATGGGCAACTCGACTCACCTCATCCGCATCGTCGCTCTTTTGATCCTCGCCCAGGCAGGCGCCTCCCAAGCGCTCGCCTCGGAGCAACAGGACCGGTTGGTGGACCAGGCAGCGCTCACCTCCCAGAGCGAAGCCGAGGCGCAGCTGAAATCGCTGGTCAAGCAGTACCGTGGGAAAAGCGAGGAAGCCCAGCTGCTTTTCAGGCTCGCTGAGGTCCAGCAACAGAGCGCGGCCATGCGCTTTCGCGTCTCGCATGCGGATGCAGCCAAGTCCGCGCGTTTGGATGGCTACAATAAGCTGATGACGGAATCGATCGCCACACTCTCGCGCCTCCTTGCGACTTATCCCAGGTTCGAGGACCGGGCGCGCGCGATCTTCATGCGCGGCAAGGCGTACGAAGAGACGGGCAAACTTCGCCTCGCGGACGGCGACTATCGGGATCTGATCCGTCGATACCAAGAGGCGCCCGAGGCGCTTCCGGCCCCTATGTCGCTGGCGTCGAGCGAGACGCGGCAGAACAAGCACGGCGTGGCCTTGGGATTCCTCCGTCAGGTGGAAAAGAAGCCCGAGAGTCCCCAATATCCTTTCGCACTCTACCAGATGGCTTGGTCTCACTACAGCCTCCGGAACTTCGACGCCGCGATCCGCTACGGCGAGAAGCTGGTCGAATACTACTCGTCGAAGAAGGACCAGCTCGCCTCCTCTGACGCCGCTCTGAAGGAGAATATTCTCCTCGATTCCACGGTCTTCTACTTCGCAGCCTTCGAGGAGAACCCCTCTCGCTATTCGCTCGAAAAGGCATTGGATCACTTCAAGAAGCTCGATAACGGAGAGGTCCTTGGCGCGATGGCGATCCGGTTCGCGAACCAGCTTCGTGCCCATGACCACGACAGCCACCTTCGCACCTGGAACGCGCTGGTCATCTCTTCGGAGAAGGGCCGTCAGGAGACGTTGGAGCTCGCATTGACCGTCTACGAGTATCAGCTCAACAAGAAAGACTACCCGGCGCTGGCTGCGACCTCCCAGGATCTGGCCAAGCTCGCGGCCGACCGCGACCCCAAGGACGAGTCCCGCGTCCACGCTGAGAAGCTGCTGATGGACACCGCCGCCCAGCTCCACAAGCGCATGCTCGACTATCGCGGGACCTCGAAATCCCAGGACGCGGGAGTACAGCTCGCCGCGATCTACAGCTCTTTCACCCACCTGGTTGGCGAGAACGACCCACGGATCAGAACGACTCATGCCAATCTGGCCGAAACGCTTTTCGCTATCGGCGAGTACGAGAAGGCCGTCGAACATTATCGCTGGATCGTGGCTCGCGGCTCTTGGTCCGAGGACAAGCACACTCCCAAGAGCGCGACCGGCGGAATCATCGTTCGCGAGGCGAGCCTGAAAGCGATCGGCGCTCGCTATGAATCGCTCCGGGCGCGCAGGCTCGTTCCCGAAGACCTCAAGGCACGGCCCCTGCCGTCCAAGTCCGATCGCGAGGCCGATCCGAGGCTTCGCCAATGGGTCGAATGGATCGATGCCCACGCCAATGAGACCGGCGAAACGCTCGATCAGTTCCAATTCGAGGCCAACCGCGCTCTTTACGCAAACGGTCAGACGAACGAGGCTATGAAGCGGCTCAGGAAATTCGCGCTCGCGCACCCTTCCTCCAAAGTCGCGCATCCGTCGGCGATCCTGGGCGTCGACACCTGGATCGCGAGCTCCCGCTGGGAGGAGCTTGAGAAGGTCTCGAACGAATTCGCTCGCGTCCCAGGCTGGACCGTCAAGGGCTTTCAGGAGCAGATGGCGCGAACCGCCGCGGACGCCAAGTTCAAGCGCGCCGAGAGCTTGATGGCCTCGAAGAAATACCAGGCGGCGATGGAGCATGCCGAGGAGCTGACCCAGATTTATCCCAAGAGCAAGCACGTGCCCGACGCCTTGGCGCTGGCC
>CAYNDM010000170.1:0-807 GCA_964395265.1 uncultured Bacteriovoracaceae bacterium | reverse complement strand
CAGTAACTCCGCTCTCTCGCTGAAAGACCGCGACCGCGCCACGAGCTACCTTTCGAAGCTCGCCAAGGCGACTCCCGACCAGAAAGCCGCAGCCGAGACTTACCTGGCCATGGCCAAGATCGAAGAGGACCGCTACAACTTCACGGCGGCGGCTCATCACTATTCGGCCTTCCTCGCGCTTCCCGCCTCCGCGAGCCGTCTCAATGCCTCCGATCGAGATGCGATCCGAAAGCGCATCCTGGTCTTCGCCTGGGTGGCCGGAAACCGAGACACTCTGGAGCGCAGCCTGGCGAACCGCGCGATCTGCACTCGCGCCCTGCGCTCTGAATGCGCGAAATTCGAGGCGCTCAAATACCTGATCGGCCGCGACGTCTCTGAATCGCAGTCTCAAAGCGCGATCAAAAAGGCCCGATCGGCCCCTCTCCCCCTTCGCGCTCTCTGGGCCGGAATCGCGCTCGAGAACCCCACGGCTCTCTCTCAGTCAGGCCGCCGGCAGATGGTGGAGAAACTCGCCAAGCATTGGAGCGATCTCGACCCGATGGTCCGATTCGCACTTTTGCCGAAGATCACCCGCTCGGTTCCGAAGGTTTTCGAGATCGAGCGAATCGCGATCTCCAAATCACCCGTTCGGGCCGATGAACGGTCTCTGGCCAAGCGGATCCGCCTGATCGCCGACCTGGAGAAGGCCGCCACCCGCGCGGCGGCTCTTCCGTGGTCCAGGATCCGCGCGCGCGTGCTCGATGAGATCGGAATGGCCTAATCGGAGCTTTCCTCAGCCAATCGCTCCCTGCCCGCGCCCAAAGGCCG
>CAYNDM010000169.1:0-6973 GCA_964395265.1 uncultured Bacteriovoracaceae bacterium | reverse complement strand
ATATACTCCCTCTCCCACTTGAGCCGATTGATGATCTTCAGGACATAGAAACTGCTCCACGGAAGGTTCAGGATCGGCTTGGGCAGGCTGCCTTTGATGAAGGGCTCGTCGAACGCGAGAGAGCTTCCGGCTTCCATCTGGTTTCCGTGGCGGATCTCCACCCCGAAGTCGTACGTGATGCGGTCCTGATCCGCGATCAGCTTCACCTTCTGGCTCGGATACTCGCCGTGAGGATCCCACTCTCGCGTGATCCGCTCCCGGACCTTATCGAAAAACAGATCGGCGTCATGATTGCCGATCAGGTAGGTGATGCGCTTGCCGGGCAGAGAGGCGAACCTCCGCAGAGCGACCATGACTTTGGGATGAGCCTGGATCGCGGCCTCGAGCTTCTTCAAAGAAAGCTCCTCGGTGACGGCATCCTCGAATTCGCCCTGGTAAGGACCGTTCAGGAAGTCGAAAAAATCCCCGTTGATGACCAGCTCGACGTCCACGGGCCCGAAAGGTCCCTCGCCGTAAGGCCCAGTCGAGAAATGCTCGAAAAACTCGACCATCTCGTCATCGTAGTGAAAGTCCTCGTGGGGATTGAGCTGTCCCTCGTAGAATCGGCCTGCTGAGAGGTGGCAATCGCTGATGACGATTTTGATCTGATCCACCTCATCGAGTATACGCGGATGACACTCCGAAGAAAACCCTTTGAGTCCAGGCACAAAGGAAGCTCATGGAGAGGCCGCCCGGCCAGCCCCGGGCGAACCGGGCGGGGGTTGGGCAAGGGTCGTCAATTTCCCCACCTGCGTGGTGGACAGGCCCCATCCGGATATGCGAAAAGTGGAAACGCTATGGCGGACAAGAGCAACAAGTGGCCTGACAACAAGCCCGGGAAGTACTACGTCGACGAACAGTGCATTGACTGTGACGCTTGTCGGACGGAAGCCCCTGATAACTTCACCCGAAACGACGAGCACGGCTACTCGTTTGTCTACAAGCAACCCGAGAACGAAGAAGAAGAGATCCGCTGTAAGGCCGCCATGGAGGCGTGCCCAGTCGAGGCGATCGGGAACGACGGCGAATAACCCCGTCGGGGCTGACCATCAAGGCTCGGCAGAACAAGCAAAACTTGGCACGACCATCAAGACTCAGGCTGACTTCAAGCACCCAAAAAATCAGGTGAGCGACTCCGCCTTGGGGGCATGAAACCGCTCACCTCTCACTTTCTCAGCTGACCGAATCAGGCGGCGCGACGCTTTGCGCCTCGGATATTTTCCCTGGGAGTCAGGCTCCGGCCCGCCTGATCGATAGCTGCCCATGCGATCCGTTCAGCCTGTGCTTTAGACCCAAAGTCCTTGAGAGCCCGATCGTAGGCCCGACGCCACGCTTTGTTTTGCGTGGGCCGCTTCTTCGATCGGGGATTTTGACTCGGTCGACGCGCCACTTTACGCTGCCCTGCGACTGCGAGCGCTCGAAACACGCCGTCCTCGGGTGGAACGGATGATTCCGCTGCTGACGCTTCTGCCGGCACGAGATCCGGCGGAGCTCACGCTTCGGCCTTTTCGAGCCGTCGAGCTTGTGGAGCTCGCTTTCCGGCCGCTACGAGCCGGGGAAGTGACGCTCGAAATCGCGCGGGAGCCCTTGCGAGCCACGGCGCTCATGCGACTGCTCGAGCGCCCAGGAGCGAAAGCGCCGCCGCTTCGGCTCAGTCCGCTGCGTGAGCGAGGGGATGAGCTCGAGCCGCGGGTCATGCCTTGGGCGGAAGCACGGATGCTTTCCATGCCTCGCTTTGCCGCGCCTTTGAGAGAACGGACGGCGCTCTTCGCCTGCCCTTTGACCGAAGGTTTGCTGGAACTACGAGTAGAAACGCTGGAACGATAGTGAGTTGCCATGGGTAAATCTCCTTTCGGCGAGATCCCGTGCAAGCCGCGGACCGCCGGCGCGGGGATTCACCTTGTTTTAGCTCAAGTGATGCCCGATCGAGTATTCGCGATGGCCTGTCGAAGGCTGATTTTCAGCCTTTTTCAGCTGAACTCGCCGATCTGAACCGGCTCGCCGGAAATCGTGGCCGGGTTGGAAAGAATCGAGATCCGGCGCGCGACCTTGCGGGCCAGCTCGCGAATGATTCGTGCGACTTCGCATTCAGGATTGCGAATCACGATAGGCGTGCCCTCGTCCCCTCCCTCGCGAACCGCCTGAAGGATCGGAAGCTGCCCCAGAAGCTCCGTCTGAAATCGACGGGCAAGCACGACTCCGCCGTCCTTTCCGAAAAGATAGTGCTTCTGCTCAGAGCCCTCGGGCTGGAAGTAGCTCATATTCTCCACGATTCCCAGAACCGGCACCCGTACCTTCTCGAACATATGGTAAGCCTTGCGCACGTCCTGCATGGAGACCTCCTGAGGCGTGGTCACCAGGACCGCACCGCTCACCGGCACCAACTGGGTCAGCGAAAGCTGCACGTCGCCAGTCCCCGGAGGCATATCGACCACTAGGTAGTCGAGCTCGCCCCAATGCACTCGGGTGCAGAACTGCGAAACCACGCTATGAAGCTGAGGGCCTCGCCAGATCAGCGGCTGATCCGGAGAAATGAGGAACCCCATCGACATGACTTTCACCCCATGGGACGAAGGCGGGAGAAAAAACTGGCCCCGGTCGGGCTCATCCACGATCTTCGGGTCCTCGGTGACTCCCATCATCGTCGGGACGTTCGGCCCATAGACGTCCGCGTCCATCAATCCAACCCGGGCGCCTTCGCAAGCCAGCGCCGTCGCCAGATTCACCGCGACCGTGCTTTTTCCCACGCCACCCTTGCCGCTTGAAACCGCGATCACATGCGCAACGCCTGGGATACCTTCGCTCCGGATCGTCGGTTTCCTCACGCGCGCATCCATCTTGATCTCAAGTGACGTCACTCCTTCGAGCTTGCCCACCGCGCTTCTCACATCCGACTCGATCTGGGCTTTCAGGGGACACGCTGGCGTCGTGAGCATCACTCGGAGCGAAACCGCTCCATCCGGGCTCACGCTCAAATCCTCGATCATGCCCAAGCTCACCAGATCCTTTTTGAGATCAGGATCCATGACCGTACGAAGAGCGCCTAAGACTGCGTCATGAGTGGGATTTTGCATCCTTCTCTCGTACCAAAAGCGTAAATACGGCGCAACGCCTTGCACCCCGGGTCTTGGGCGGGACCGCTCGGGGACGAAACGAGAAACGGGTCAGCTTGCCGCTTTTTTTGGGGTTTTGGCCAGTTCGGTTTCGAGAATTTCCAAAACCTCGGGCTCGCAGCCCGTGCAGCCGGTCGAGGCGAGAGTTTCGGCTTGGATCTGAGCGAGCGTGGTGGCGCCTGAGCGGATCGCTTCGAGGATCTCCCGAACATTGACGTTATGGCAGAAGCAGACCGTTCGATCGAGGTCCTGCTCGAGACCCTGCTCCAGCTCCTCTTCCAGGCTGGCCTTAGTTGCATCGAGGGATTTTTTCGGATCGGACTGGTCGCTCATAAGCCGTATAGCCGTATCGGAAACATCTAGCCGAAGCTCAATACTTCTGCGGAAGATCAGGAAATTCTGATATAGATTCTCTATTTATATGAAGAGTTCAAGAAAGTCCAAAACCTCGGGCCCGGTGCCCGCGTCCAACCCCAGAGTCCAGGATCCCCATTTCGCGCAGTCGGCTCTGACGGGAAACATCCATTCCATCATCCAGCTCCTCGGCGAGGATACCCAACGCGAAGGCTTGTTGGATACGCCCAAGCGCTACGCCAAGGCCATGCAGTTCCTGACCTCGGGCTACCGTGCCGACATCGACAAGATCGTGGGCAAAGCGCTCTTCAAAGAAGAGTCGAGCGAGATCGTGATCGTGCGCGACATCGAGCTTTTCTCTCTTTGCGAGCACCATATGCTCCCCTTCTACGGCAAGGCGCACGTCGCCTACATCCCCAAGGGCAAGATCATCGGGCTATCGAAAATCCCGCGCATCGTGGATGCGTTCGCCAGACGGCTTCAGGTCCAGGAACGGATCACCACCCAGGTCTCCAACGAGTTGATGCGGATCCTCAAGCCCCATGGGGTCGCGGTGATCATCGAGGCGTTTCACCTCTGCATGATGATGCGTGGGGTGGAGAAACAGCAGAGCTATACCATCACCAGCTCCATGCTGGGCGTCTTCCGCACGAACCCCACGACAAGGCAGGAGCTTCTGCATCTCCTGGGCGGACTCGGCAACGGACGATAAAGTCCGATCGCACCGAGCGGCGCGACGGCGTTGGAATCATCGGCACGGAAATCAAAGAGCGGCGCTCATTCCGTCGGGAACGAAACTGACCCGGTCGACGTGGGCCCCTAACCGGCTCAACAGGCGGTTCTCGTACCACTCCCGCCACGCCCCGTCAGCGCCAGGCAAGCGCCCCTCCGGCAACTCGCGCGAGAGACTCGTCATCACCTCTGGCGCGAACCCGCAAGGCGAAATCAGCGTGAATGGCGCGAGATCATTCACGAGGTTGATCGCAAGCCCATGATAGGTCACCCATTTTCGAACCGCGATTCCGATCGAGGCGATCTTGCGCTCGAGATTCGGGCCGACCCAGACTCCTGTCGCGTTGGGCTTGGCCCCGGCGTTCAATCCAAGCTCGCGAAGATCAGAGGCCAGAAGCTCCTCCATCTTCCGAAGAAAACCTGCAATATCGTGCCGAGGCGCCCAAGGCCCCGATCCATCGAGCTTGAAGATCGGATAGATCACCAACTGCCCAGGCCCATGGTACGTCAGGTCCCCGCCCCGCTCGCTTTCCGCGAAGGAAATGCCGGGAGGAAGCTTCGCGGGCAGCGGCATCTGCCTCGGGCGAGGCGTTCCCGTGAACTGAAGCCCGCGCCCACGGGTGATCACGGGCTCATGCTCGAGCAGAAGGACCAGGTCTTCGATCTCGTCGCACGCGCGACGCTCCACCAGCTCCTTTTGGAGCTGGCTCGCATGATCGTAAGAGACCAGGCCTTGAAGCGAAACAATTCTCATACTTCCTCAGTCATCAGGCCCCGCAGGCGGGTCGCTCACCCGCAACGGGGAAGCCTTGCCCAACGGGCCCTATGCCCTGGCCTGCGGCTGTTGCGACGGAGAAGCCTTGCGCTGGTAAATATGGATGGCGTGGCCCAGCGTCGCCTCGGCGGCTTCCATCAGCGTCTCTGGCAGGGTTGGGTGCGGATGCACCGTCAGCGCCAGATCCTCGACCATCGCGCCCATCTCGATCGCCAACGCGGCCTCTGAAATCAGGTTCGACGCCTCGGCGCCCACAATGTGCACGCCCAGAAGGCGGCCCGTCTTGGCGTCCCCGATCATCTTTACAAATCCTTCAGGCTCGTTCACCGAAAGCGCTCGCCCGTTGGCCGCGAACGGAAAAGTTCCCACCTGAACCTGCAGCCCTTTGGTGCGAGCTTCCGCCTCGGTGAGTCCCACGGTCGCCACCTCAGGATCGGTGAAAATCACGGCAGGCATGGCCTGCACGTCGTAAACGACCTTCTTGCCCGCGATCGCCTCAGCTGCCACGATCCCTTCCTTGGATCCTTTATGAGCCAGAAGCGGCTGGCCCGCGATGTCGCCGATCGCCCAGACATGAGACACGCTGGTACGGCGTTGTGCATCGACAGCCAGAAACCCTTTCGCATCGGTTTTCAGCCCGAGCTTCTCAAGTCCAAGATTCTCCGAATTCGGAGTACGGCCGATGGTGACCAGCACCTTGTCGAAGGTTTGGGTCTTGTCCTTGCCGTCCGAGGTCGTGAACGCGACTTCCACTCCGGTCTTGCCGGTCTTGCAGCCCTTGACCTTGGCGGAGGTGTGGATTGCGACGCCACGCTTTTCGAGCTTGCGCGCGACAATCTTGGTCAGATCGGGATCCACTCCGGCCAGAAGCCCTGGGCCAGCCTCCACGACGGTCACCTTCGTACCGAGCTTCGCGTAGACAGTGCCGAGCTCAAGCCCGATGTATCCGCCGCCGATGCAAAGAAGCGTTCCGGGAAGCTCCTGCTGCGCCAGAGCGCCGGTGCTATCCAAGATCCGCTTCTGGTCCACTTCGAAGCCGGGAAGCTTGGCCGGACGCGAGCCAGTCGCGATCACGCACTGATTGAAGCTCAAGGTCGTGGCGCCCGAGTCAGTCTTGACTTCCATCGATTTCGAGCCGGTGAACTTCGCATCCCCGAGGATCACGGTGCAGCCGTTGGCTTTGAGCAGCTGCGCTACCCCGCCGGTCAGCTTCTTCACGACGCCTTCCTTCCACGAAATGAGCTTTGGCATATTCACTTTTACGCCGCTGACTTCGATGCCCATCTCCGAGGCATGCGCCATTTTCTCGACCAGGCCGCTGGCGTAGATCATCGCCTTCGAAGGGATACAGCCCACGTTCAGGCAGACACCTCCGATTCTTCCGCGATCCACCACCGTGACTTTCTTCCCGAGCTGCGCGAGACGAATCGCGCAGACATAGCCGGCAGGGCCGGCTCCCAGGACGACGACATCCGCTTGCTGTGTTGCCATGACTCAAAACCTTTCTTTAGATGCTCTCGAGAAGGAGCAGGCTTGGGTTTTCGATGTACTGGATCATGAGCTTCATGTATTCGGCCGCGATCGCCCCGTCGACGATCCGATGATCGAGGGAGATGGAGAAATACGTCCAGTCGCGGATGACGATTTCCTCCCGTCCGTTGATCATCTTCACCACGGGCTTGCGGAAGATCTTATTGAAGCCGACGATCGCCACCTCAGGGAAGTTGATCACCGGAGTGGCGAAAAGCCCGCCGATCGAGCCCGCGTTGGTGAGCGTGATGGTGCCACCCTGCAGGTCATCCAGGGTCAGCTTCTTGGAACGCGCCCTTGCCACGACCTCGTCGATTTCCTTGGCCAGCTGGAGAATGGACTTGTTGCCGACGTCCTTGATCACGGGTGCGGTCAGGCCGTCCTCGGTCTGCACCGAAAGCCCGATATTGTAATAGTGCCGATAGACCAG
>CAYNDM010000168.1:0-6987 GCA_964395265.1 uncultured Bacteriovoracaceae bacterium | reverse complement strand
GGACGTGCACTCAGTGGAGGACCTGTTTCATGTGGCTATGGCTTTGGATCGGAGCGATCGCGCTTGAAGGCTCAAGCGGCTTCTTGAGTCCTTTCGGAGCGGCTTGGGCGAAAGACCACTCGCCTGCTCCAGCGAGCTCCGCGCCCCAGCCCTCCTCGGAGCGAACCTCTCCCAGCGAGGCCGAATCGATCTGGAAACAAGCCCGAGAGCATCATCAGGGCGGCCGCTTCAAGGAGGCCATCCCGCTTCTCCAGCGCGTGATCGAGCGATTCCCCGCGAGCCCCGGCTTCACCGAGGCCCACCTGCTCTTGGGGATCGCCCTTCTAGAGCTGGGAGAAAGCGAGAAGGCCATCGCTCCGCTGAAGTACTACGTCGAGGCCAAAGACCGCAGCCTCGATGGCAGGCGAGCGCGAATCCACTTAGGAAAAGCTTATCTCGCGAGCGGCAAATTCAACGAAGCGTATCTCATCTCGATCGAGGCGGCCTCCTTTTCGGGACCCGCCAGCCCGGCTCTCGCGGCTCAGGCCCTCTTGCTCAGGACCGAGGCGCTGATCGGGATGAATCAGGACATGAAAGCCGAGGGCTCGCTTCGAAGTGCCCTCAAGCGAATCGACAAACTTCCATCGGAGCCTCAGTTCTCGAGCCTTCAGGGACAGGCTCACTGGCTCAAGCTCAAGCTGAAAGCCAGGAAATGCGCCCGCCTTCCCTCGCCAGGAAAGCTCGACGAAGGCCAGGTACGCGAGCAGTTCGAGCGCCGAGGACTCTGTCTTCTCGAAGCGACCTTGGATCTGAAGAAGACGCTGAAAGCGGCTGATCCCGGCTGGGCTGAGAGAGCCACACGCGAGCTAAGCGATGCGTTCACCGCATATTCGTCCGCATGCTCGACGCCCCCCGCCCCCAAGTCCAAGCGCACCTCGGTTGAGCTTTCGCGTTATCGCGCCGAATTGGCGCATATCCTCAAAAAGGACTGCAGCTCCAAGTACTCGGAAGCGCTCGACCTTTTGAGCCGTTTCAAAGAACAGCTTCCCAGCACCATGCATCCTCGGCTAGAAAAGGTGGCTCAGACACTTATCCAGCTGAAGGATTCATAATGTCGAGAACTCATTTCCAAACCTCCTTCTGCTGCGGCGAGCGCACCAGGGCCGTCGGCTTCGACCAGGCTGCGAAGTGCCCGATCCGCTCGTCCTTGCACCAAAGGGTGTTTTAAAATGGGCGCCAACTTCGCTCCTTTGACCAAGAGGCTTCTGGTCGAGGGGATCACTAAACACCGCCGTGAGCTCTGGGATTGGCAGTTTGAATTGGCAAAACGCTACCCTCCGCCCTTTTACTGCTCCGTGGATTTGCGTGATTCAGGGCACAAGATCGTCCCGGTGGACAGCAATCTCTATCCGGCGGGTTTCAACAATATCTGCCCGGAGGATCTTCGAACCGCCCCCGTTGTTTTTCGAGCGCAGATCGAGTCAATGGCGCCCCGCCTGGGCGTCGACTCGATCAAAAGGATCCTGATCATCCCTGAGTCCCACACCGCCAATGCATATTACGTCGAAAACCTCTATTACCTGAGGCAGATCATCCAAAACGCGGGCTACGAGACCCAGATCGGTTGGTACGGCCCTCTCCCCGAAGGAAGCGAAGGCGAAGTCAAGCTGGTCTCGGTCACCAGCAAGGAGCTGCGTGCGCATCCTATTCAAGTCAACGACGGAGTGATCTCGGCAAACGGGTTCGTTCCTGATTTCATACTGCTCAACAACGACTTCTCGAGCGGTTATCCGAAGCAACTGGATAATCTCAAGCAACCTGTTCTTCCCAGCCACACGCTGGGCTGGCATACACGCAAGAAGAGCACTCACTTCATCCACTATAACCGGCTCGCGGGCGAGTGCGCGCGCATCATCGGCGTGTACCCCTGGTTGGTTCTGGTCGACACGGTGGTGGTCCAAAACGTCAACTTCAACGAGCAGAGCGGCAGCGAGGAGACCGCGCAAGCGGTCGAGCGGGTGCTCGAGCGCACGCGCAAGGCTTACGAGAAATATCAAATCGACTATCCTCCCTTCGCGTTCGTGAAGAACAATTCGGGCACCTACGGAATGGGCATCATGGTCGTGCACTCCGCGGACGAGATCCGCAGGATGAATCGCCGCACGAAGAACAAGATGAGCGTCGGAAAGAACAGGCTCGCCATTCAAAGCGTCGCCGTTCAAGAGGGCGTGAAGACGGCGACCTTGGTCGATCGGCTGGCCGCGGAACCCGTGATCTACCTCGCCGGGTACGAGCTCATCGGCGGCTTCCTCAGGACCAATACCGAAAGAGGCGACGAGGACAACCTCAACACCCAGGGGATGGTTTTCAAGAAACTCTGCATGTCGGATCTGCAGCGTCCGACGCCCGGAAGCTTCGACACACCCGAAGCGGACGAGGACATGGGCCAGGAGCCCGTGCTCGAGCTGGTCTACGGGTCGATCGCGAGGATATCCGCTTTCGCCACAGGGATCGAGCTGGCCGAAAGGCAGAACGCCCTTTAAGCTCGCTTGAATCACGGGTTGCGGTCGACGACGGGCAAAGTAACGGTCCAAATAAATCAAGATTCATCCCGGATTCATGGACATCACCAGGTCAAATATGCGAAAAGATGCGTCATGGTTTACGAAAACGTCTTGAAAGCCATTGGCAATACACCGATTGTCCGGCTCAATCGCGTCACCGCAGGGCTGCAGGCCAACGTCTACGCGAAGCTGGAATTCATGAATCCAGGCGGCTCCATCAAGGACCGCATCGGTTGGTACATGATCCAGGATGCCGAAAAGAAGGGGCTCCTGAAACCTGGGGGCACGATCGTCGAAGGCACGAGCGGCAATACAGGGGTGGGCCTGGCGATCGCCTCCGCGATCTTGGGATACAAGTGCATTTTCGTGCTTCCCGACAAGATGTCGCAGGAGAAGATCAAGAACCTCCGCGCCTTCGGAGCGAAGGTCGTCGTCACGCCGACGGCCGTCGACGCGGACGACCCGAGAAGCTATTACTCCGTCTCGCGGCGCCTCGCCAAAGAGACGCCCAACGCGATTTACCTCAATCAGTACGACAACCTCTCGAACCGCGAAGCCCATTACCTGATGACGGGGCCCGAGATCCTCAAGCAAATGCCCGACATCGACGTCTTCATCGCTGGCATCGGCACGGGCGGGACGATTTGCGGCGTTGGGAAGTACTTGAAAGAGCACAAGCCCAGCTGCAAGGTTGTCGCGGTCGACCCCAAAGGCTCGATCGTCTACGATTACTTCAGGACTGGCGAATTCACGGCGAAGCCCAAGACCTACAAGATCGAGGGAATCGGAGAGGATTTCATTCCCAAAAACTACGATTTCTCGGTGATCGACGACATGGTCCAAGTCGAGGACAAGGAGTCCTTCCTGATGACTCGCGACATCCTCACCAAAGAAGGCATCTACTCGGGGATCTCGAGCGGCTCCGCCGTCGTCGGCGCCATCCGCTGGATCAAGGAGCAAGGGGACAAGCTCAAAGGCAAGAATGTCCTGGTGGTTCTGCCTGACAGCGGCAACCGTTACATGTCCAAAGTCTATGACGACGATTGGATGAGGGAGGCAGGCTTCCTCGATTCCCCTTCGCTGGGCAAGGTCGCCGACCTGCTCCACGTGATTCCGCCCGCGGGCGAGATCATCATGGCCAAGCAATCCGACAAGGTTTCGTCCGTCATCGAAACGCTGAAGGAGAAGAACATCAGCCAGGTTCCTGTCACCGATGCCGCGGGCTGGATCAAGGGCGTTGTCACAGAGGGTGCGATCCTCAATGCATTGTACCAGCAGAGCGCCAAGCTCTCCGACACGATCGAAGCGTTGGTCGACTCCTCGATCGAGTTCGTGAGTCCCGACGATCCGATCGAGAAAGTCTCGAAGCTGGTCACCTCGGGCAAGACCCCTCTGGTGAACGACCCGGCGACGAGCAAACTGCTGGCGATCATCACCAAGATCGACTTGCTGACTTATCTGGGAAACCGCACCTGAACGGCGCGCGTAGGCGCGAGAAAATACGCGAGGAAAGATAGAATGAGCGAAACCAAGAACTACGGATTCGGAACACTTGCCATCCACGCGGGACAGGACCCTGATCCGACAACTGGCGCGGTCATGGTCCCCATCTATCAGACAAGCACCTACGCCCAGGAGTCCCCAGGCAAGCACCGCGGCTACGAGTACTCGCGCACGGATAACCCGACCCGTACGGCCTACCAAAGCTGCGTCGCCGCGCTTGAAGGCGGCAAGCACGGCTTGGCGTTCGCCTCCGGGCTGGCCACAACCGCGGCCATCATGCACAGCCTGAAAGCCGGTGATCACGTCGTGGTCTGCGACGATGTCTACGGCGGGACATTTCGGATCTTCGACAAGGTCTTCAAGAACAGCGGCATCGATTTCACGTTCGTGGATCTCTCCGACCTGAAGAAAGCCGAGGCGGCGTTTCGTCCCAATACCCGGCTCATGTGGATGGAAAGTCCCACCAACCCCATGCTCAAGATCCTCGACATCAAGGCGCTCTGCGAGCTCGCCCGGAAAAAAGGAGCCATATCGGTCGTGGACAACACGTTCATGAGCTCCTATTTCCAGAAGCCGCTGAAACTCGGCGCCGACGTCGTCGTTCATAGCGTGACCAAATACATGAACGGCCACAGCGACGTGGTCGGCGGAGTACTGGTGACGAACGACACCGCTCTTTACGAGCGCTACAAGTTCGTCCAAAACGCCGTCGGGGGCGTTCCTTCCCCGATGGACTGCTTTCTGGTCATGCGCGGGTTGAAAACCCTGCACGTCCGGATGGAGCGCCATCAGCAGAACGCGATGGCGATCGCTCAGTACCTCGAGGGTCATCCCAAGGTCGAGCGCGTGATTTATCCCGGGCTCGAATCGCACCCGCAGCACCGGATCGCACGCGAGCAGATGAGCGGATTCGGAGGGATGATCACCTTCTTCATCAAAGGCGGCCTCCCTGAAGCCAGACGATTCCTGGAGCGCGTGAAACTATTCACCTTGGCCGAAAGCCTCGGAGGCGTCGAGTCGCTGATCGAGCATCCCGCGATCATGACTCATGCGAGCGTTCCCGCTGAAACGCGCAAGGAGCTGGGCATTCATGACAACCTGGTCCGTGTCAGCGTGGGAATCGAAGATCTTGCCGACCTGAAGGCCGATCTCGCTCAGGCACTGGGCTAAGCCTTTGGCCTCCGAGCGACGGGAGCTTGAGCCGCGTGAAAACGACTCTCGATGGCACCCCGCAAGGCTGCCAAACCATTGACGTTCTCACTCGATGCAACACGCGAATTTTGTTGAATTCCGATTCCTTACCTCGTAAAACAATATCGAATGAAAAAACTCAAAGAAATGATCAAGCAACTGCTGAAGTCGAACTCTCGCCTTGCTTTGGCTTGATTGAATTCCAGCGGTTAGTGAGAGGGAGCTAGCGGACTCCAGTCGGGATAGCAGCCCTCACCACCCCTTCCGCATCACGCCAAACGCAGGATCTTCGCATCGACATCCAGCAGGACCGCCGTACAATCTTGTTCAGGCATGTCATCCGGTTCGGCGAACTTGCTCTTCACCTTAAAGACCAACTCATTGATCGCGTCGACCGCGGGTTTTTCCCTGAAACCATCGAGCAGCTCGCAGGTCTTCTCCGCTCCACCCACCGCCTCGACGAATCCATAAGAAATCAACGCCAGCCGATCCGAAGGCTGAAGCGAGATCTCGCTCTCGTTGACTTCCGACAGCTCCCTTCCTCGCGTGATCGATGCCCCTTGAGTCGGCAGAATCTCGAAGCTCTTCCCGGATCGGCAGAAGAACGCCGCCGAGCTTCCCAGATTGAGGTATTTCAGGCGAAGGTCCTTCTTTGAAAGCACCCCGTAGAAAAGCGAAAGCGAATCCTTCTCGCTCAACACGCTGAGGAGCTCCTGGTGGATCCTGCGGACTGTTTCGCGACTCGAACGCGACTCGTCGCTCGAAAGCTTGAGAGTCACGCTCATCAGGGCTGAAAGCACCGCACTGGCGAGCCCGTAGCTCGAGGAGTCCGACAAGATGAGCGAAAGCTGCGAGCCCTCCTGGGATTAAGGGACATCGAAATGAACCCCTCCCGAGCGCATCCCCGCGAGATAGCGGCTCGCGACCTTCAAGCCGCGGATTTCAGGAAAGCGGACGGGGAGCCTGTTTTTCTGCAGGCGCTCCGCAAGGCCCAGATCCTCCTTGAGCCTCTGAAGCAACTCTGCGAAAGACGAGTTCATGCGGGAGACTTCTTCCCACATGAGAATCTGTTGATAATGCCTGACTTTGCTCAGGACCTCCAATGAGCGAAACGGGCGCACCAGCACGTCGTCCACGCGTCCGTCGATCAGCGCCATGGGGAGCGGGCTCCCATCGGGAACGATGAGGAAGAGCGCGCGACCCTTTCGCTCGATCCTCTCCAAAGCGCCATCCAGATCCGGAAGGTCCCCGTCCACGAAGACGATCTGCCCCAATTCCTTGCCGTGCGAAAACGCCGTTACCTGGGTCTCGACGCGGTCTTGTAAGTGACCGCTCAGCTCGGTCGCATAAGCGTTTTCGGTCGCGGGACTGCTGCCCACGACAGTGAGGTGCAGGGACATGGCGGCTCCTTCCTAAAAAGCTCTGACCTGGTATTGCATCACAAAACGGGTATCGCGGCGATCATGGTATTGGGTGCCTGCCTCCTCGCTGAACCACGCAAGCGAGAATTCGGCTGTCTTGCGGCGCAATCCGATGCCAGCCGAAGGGTAGCCGCTTCCCCACCCGCCACGAAGAAAGAAAAGGTCACGAAACGAGAATTCCAGCCCGGCGGCGGCCCTGCCCATAATCGACATCCCGGAACGGTTGGTGATGTCGCGGTACTCGAATACCAGGTTCAGATAGCCGCCTAGTCCGGTTTTGGGCTGGATACTGACAGATTCATCGATCGACATGGGCTCAGTCGCTAGAG
>CAYNDM010000167.1:0-6987 GCA_964395265.1 uncultured Bacteriovoracaceae bacterium | reverse complement strand
CTTTGGATCGCCTCGTTCAGGAGCTGGGATTTACCTCCTCCACCCCAGGAGTTGGAGATCACGTGCGCGCCGTTATCGACAGCGTAGTCGATCGCGCGGATCGCTGCAGCCGCATCTCCCGCGCCGTTCGCGCCCAGGAACTTCAACGACATGATCCGCACGTTCGGAGCCACCCCCACCGTGCCAAACCCATTGAGGCCCGCGGCGATGATTCCGGCGCAGTGCGATCCGTGCCTGTTGTCGTCGATCCCGTCTGGACGGTCATTGAAAAAATCGTAACCGTGGACATCGTCGACGTATCCATTGCCGTCGTCATCAACGCCGGGCTTGCCATTCTTCTCAGCGAGGTTGACCCAAAGGTTGTCCTTCAGATCGGGGTGATCCAAACTCACGCCCGAATCCACGACGGCGACCACCACTTCGCGGCTTCCGTGAGTGTGCTTCCAGGCGTCCGGAATCCCCAGGATCGCTCGCGAGTAATCGAAGTGGTCTCCAGCGGGAATCGGAGTCGGTATGGGCGTCGCCCCTGGTGGGGGCGCCGGCGTCGGAGTGGCGGTCGGCACTGGAGCAGGCTGGGGCTTTTTCTTACCGAAGCTGGCCGCGGAGACATAGTTGGGCTCGCAGTACTGGCTTGAGCAGAGTTCTTCCTGCTCCTCTTCGCTCAATACCTTGATCTCCCCACTCACGCGCGCGATCACGCCATTGGCGGAGATTTCCGGCCGATTTTTTCCACAGGCGCTCAATACAATGAGGCAGGACACCCCAAGAACTGGATACAGGACATTCCGTGTGCGACTCACGCTCACCTCCCTGGTTGGACCATGCTCCGCATGGCTGTCACACTCATGTGACAGCAGCCGAGATCAGCACGAAATGTGCGAGATGCGCCAACCTGTCAGGCCAAGTGAAAACAGAGGCTTACGGATTCCGATCTCTGGCTTCGGTGACTTGGTGACACCGCAGGCCCTTCAGGACTCGTGTATTTTTTGGGTGTTGCCCTTCCCTACGCCTCCACCACAGGCATCCGAGCTGCAAAGACTGCTATCAGGATGCTACATCTTTCGATCGTGCATTGGATCGCGTACGGACTCTTGACGTACGGACTCCTGACGCACGGGTTCCTAATGGGGTGCGCCAGCATCGAGTCACTGACCGAAAGGCCCGAAGCCAGCTTCGAGGGAGTTCAGCTTCAGGAGGTCACTCTGACCCAAGCCTCCCTGCTCTTCATCCTCAAGATCGAGAATCCGAATCCGTTCAATCTGAGCATCAGGCAAGTCGACTACAATCTCAGCGTCAACAATACGGAGCTGATCACGGGTAAGATTGACGAGAGCTTAAAAGTTCCCGCAGGAGGCCATAGCCTGATCCAGATCCCGGTAGATCTGCGGTACCTGGACGCTTTCGGCTCGCTGGCCGAGATGGCGAACGCGAGTCAAACCCCCTACCTACTTCAGGGCGTGGTCACCATCGGCCAGTTTCGCGTCCCGTTCTCGTACGAAGGCACGTTGGATCTGCCCAACCCGACGGCCTTCCACAGAAGGTGAATCGCACCCTGAAGCCGCTCGCTCTGGTACGGTCCGCATACTTTCTATGCCGGACGCCTTGATCGCCCGGACGGCGCAATCCCGCGTGTCTAGTGCTTGCTTGGTACCCCGGTTGCACGAGCATCGAGCGAAGGAAAGGTCCCGACATGATCAAATCGATTCTTTGGAAAAGAGTGAGTCCATGGGCGGCCCTGGCCTATGTGGCCTGGAGCAACCGCGAGCTGATCCAAGACGCGTTCGGGAATCTTCGCTCCCGCCTCCACGCGCGCCGGTACCGCCGCGAGATGATCGACCGCCACCGGCTCGAAGAGAGCGCCTATTTCCCCGCGGCTTGAGGGGCGCCTCGAAACTGGCCTCGATAAAGATCGAGGAACTTGCGCAGGATCGCCTGCTCGATACGCCCTTTGAGGCGCGCGGGAGCCGGAATCCGCACCAGTAGGTTCACGTGCCCGGGCTCCGGGAAATTCAGCGAGATCCTGGGGTTCACGTTCGGCGTCTCGAGACCTCGATTGCGAGCCAGCTTTTCCATATAGCTCGCGGCCTGAGCCAGAAACGGCTGGCACTCTTCCTGCGCGGCTCGCAGAAGCGCGCGTTCTGCCTCCCGCCAATGATCGTCCAGGGCCATGGGAAACGTGAAGAGATGCAGGACGTAATCATCCGTGAACGTCTCATTGATGATCGGCGCGCTCAAGAAAAGACTATTGGGAAGCACGATTGCGCGGCCCGTATATTGATGGCTGGAGTGCCCCGGACCGATCTCCAGGATCGTGGTCGTGAACATCGACTGATCGACCACATCGCCCCTGTATTCCTGGATCTCGATGCGATCGCCCACGCTGAAGGGACGATCCGAGCTCCGCAGAAAGCCCCCTTGCAAGCAGAGGATCAGCTCTTTGGTCGAGATGACGAAGGCCACGGCCAAGGCCGCGAACGAAAGCGCAGCGGAGCGGAGCTCCTGCGCCCAGATGGCGGCAGCGCCGATCAGAAAGAGAATGACCGTAAAATTTCGGATGTGAACGATCCAGCGTAGGCGCGTCTCATGGGACGCTGCTTCACTCTCACGCACCGATCTTAACGCAAAGCTTCTCAGCAGAAGAATCCCGATGATCAGAGCCAGCGTGCTCAGGATATTCGTGAAGTATGGGCTATCTTTCAGGTTTTCGAGCCAATTCCAGGTGTTCATGGGCGATTCGAATTCGGTTTGCGTCCCGGGCTTTTCAGATTATGGACTGAAGTTCAACTCGAAGAAAAGGAGATTCCATGAAAACCCTGACCGCCGCTATCGCGCTCATTTTCGCCGTTCCTGCGTTCGCGCACGTCAAAGTCGGAACCTATCAAGGCACCAACCCAGAGGGCGAGCCCTGCTCTTTTGTTGTCAGAAGCGTATCGTTCCTGAATCATGTGCATCATCCGCTCAACGGACGGGTGGAAATCCTAACAGAGGCAGGGTCCTTCGTGCTTTCTCATCCACCCGTAGTCGACGTTCAGAATGCCACCGTGGGTTTCGATCATGATCACCTGCAGGGCGTTCAAGGACAAAAGAATGGCACTGCCATTGCCGCAGTTCTCACGATGGATCATAGCGAAGGAAACGACGGCCCATCGCAATTGGACTTTATTTTCCATAGCAGGGCATCCAGCAGCGGTCGCAGAACTACATGCGGGCAGCTGGTCGCCCCGAACTAATCATCTTTCCTTTTCGCAAGGCCCCGTCGCCAAAAGGCGCGGGGCCTTCTGCTTTCGAAGACCCTCGAAGCTCCCAAGCCGCCTCTCTCCATGTCATTTGCTTGCTTCAGCCTGTCCGGCTAAAGTATCCCCATGAGAACCGCAAATCCTGCCCTAAGGGATGATGTTTTTGTTCGCGCCCGCGCCCTCTCAGCCGCTCGCACCGGCACGATGACCGTCAAAGGAGCGGTCAATCGCACGGCGGTTCTTCTCCTCCTGCTGGTCGGCGCGGCGTTCTGGTCCTGGCAACAATCGCTTCAGCAGCTGGATCCTTCCATGCCGGCGAGATTCTTTTCTAATTACCTGGTTTGGGTCGGCCTCCTGGGCGGCTTTATCATCGGGATGGTGACGACCTTCAAGAAGAGTTGGGCGCCCTTGACCGCTCCCATTTATGCCGTTTTCGAAGGCCTTTTCCTGGGAGCCACCTCGGCGGCCTTCGAGCTGGCTTTCCCTGGCATCGTATTTCAGGCCATGCTGGGCACCTTCGGGACGCTCTTTGCCCTACTTGCCGTCTACCGATTGGGCTTGGTCCGGGCGACCGAGAATTTCAGGCTCGGAATCCTGGCGGCCACGGGAGGCATCCTGCTCATCTATGTGGTGACGTTGATCCTGGGGCTTGTCAATGTCCACGTCCCGTACATCCACGAAAGCGGGCCGATCGGCATCGGCTTCAGTGTCCTTGTCGTGATCGTCGCGGCATTGAACCTGGTACTCGACTTCGATTTCATCGAAAGCGGCGAGCGTCGTGGAGCGCCAAAATACATGGAGTGGTACGCGGCTTTCGGGTTGATGGTCACCTTGGTTTGGCTGTATCTCGAGATTCTGCGCCTACTGGCCAAGAGCCGCAGGCGCTGAACGCATGCTCCTGGGAGGGGGCTCCTTATGTTCTTACATCACGTCCGCCTCGCTTGGCTGTCAATTCTGGGAGCCGTCCTCGTGCTCAATCTCGCTCACGCCCAAGAGCCCGCTGTCCGTGCAAAGAAATCAGAAGGCTCCACGATACGAGGCGACGTCGAAACAGATGGGCCGATCGACGCCGAGGTCGAAGCCATTGCTCCCAACACTCCATCGCATGGAGCCGCGTTAGCCCCCGAAGCCGCTTCGCAGATGGGCGTCCAGGTTCGGATCCGACCCAAAAAGGCCCGCCGTCAATCCACGGATCGGGCCTCCGAGGCAAACAAGCCAAAAGAAAAAAACTAAGGCCGCCGATCCAGACGATTCGCCGTCACGACTCGGATGCTGAGTTCAATCCGCTAAGATCGCCCGGGGAAGCCAGGTCACCATCTCCGGCCATGTCCACATCAGCGCGAGCATCAGGAGCTGAAGCCCGATGAAGGGCACGGCGCCTCGGTAGATCTGTCCCGTTGAAATCTCGGCCGGCGCCACCCCTCGCAGGTAAAAAAGGGAGAAGCCGAACGGAGGGGTAAGAAAAGAAGTCTGCAGGTTCATCGCGATCAAAACGCCTAGCCAAACCGGGTCAAACCCCATCGAGAGCAGGACGGGTCCCACGATCGGCACCACGACGAAGACGATTTCGAAGAAATCGAGAAAGAACCCCAGAAAGAACATCAGGAGCATGACCAGAAGGAGAGATGCTTCCTTCCCGCCCTTCATATTGACTAAAAGTTCCCTGACGACCTCATCGCTTCCGAATCCACGAAAAACGAGGGAGAAGACGCTCGCGCCGATCAGGATCGTGAACACCATGGTCGCGATCTCGGTCGTGGATCTCATGACCTCACGAAGCACGCTCACCGAGAACTGGCCACGCGCCCAAGCCAGAAGCACAGCTCCGAGGCAGCCCACCGACGCCGATTCGGTCGGCGTGGCCACTCCCGCAAGAATCGAGCCCAGAACGAAGAGAATCAGCAAGAACGGCGCGACCAGGACCTTCAGGAGCTTGGCCGCCACGCCTCGGTCTCTCAGGCTCAGATGCTCTTCAACGGGAACCGGCGGGGCCAGTTTCGGTTTGAGAAACGCGAGAACTCCCACATAAAACAGGTAGAGCAATACCAGCGCCAGCCCGGGAACGATCGCGCCGACGAAGAGATCCCCTACCGAAACCGAGTCGGGCGAATAATTGCCCGCCATGAGCTGAGCCTGCTGATGAGCCGAGCCGATGGCGTCGCCCAGCACGATCAGGACCAGGCTTGGAGGAATGATCTGACCGAGCGTCCCCGAGGCGCAGATCACACCCGTCGCCAACGAGGGCGAATAACCGCGCTTGAGCATCGCCGGCAGAGAGATCAAACCCATCGTGACCACGGTGGCTCCGACGATTCCGGTGGATGCCGCCAGAAGCGCGCCCACCACGCAGACGGAGATCCCCAGACCACCGGGGAGGCGGCCCATGAGCCGCGCCATCGTGTCCAGAAGCTCTTCGGAGATCCGCGACCTCTCGAGCATCACGCCCATGAACACGAAGAGAGGCACCGCGATCAGCGACTCATTATTCATGATCCCGTAAATCCGCTCCGGAAGCGCGGCCAGGAAAGCAAGGTCGAAATCCCCGGTCAGAGTCCCGACGCCGGCGAAGAGGAGCGCCGTCCCCGAAAGCGCGAACGCGACCGGAAACCCGCTCATGAGAACGAGGATTGCGCTGGCGAAGAGAATCAGGCCCATCATCTCATGCATGCCGAACTCGCTCACGACGGGATCCCCTTCAAGGCACGAACGCTCTTGATCGCCAACGAGAGCCCCTGAAGGGCGAGTGCGACGCAATAGACAAAGATCCACGTCTTCAGCAGGAAGACCGCGGGGATGCCTCCTTCAGGCGAGACTTCCTTGACCCGCCACGAATCCAGCACGTAGGGCCAGGCCTGGTAGAAAATCACCCCCAAGGTCGGAAACAAGAGAACGAACACACCCAGTAGATCGACCCAGGCCTTTTTTCGTTCGGTCATCTTCCGGTAAAAAATATCGACTCGCACATGCGAGTCCCTGAGCAGACCGTAGCCTGCGGCTCCGAGAAAGAGGATCGCATGCAGGTAAACCGGGACCTCCTGGAGCCAGGCCCATCCGGTGCCGAAGAAATAGCGAAGGACCACGACCAGGAAGGTGCTGAGCACCATCGCCGCCATACACCAGGAGAGCGCATACCCAAAGAGCTCGTTCAGACGGTCGATCCAGCGCATCTCAGCTCCTGAAAGTCAACGCGCGAGCCAAGCTGTATCCTTCTTCGGAGATCTTTCCCCATTCGAGACTCTCGCCGCGGAACTTGTTGAATGACTCGTAGACCTTCTTCGTGAACGGATCCTGGTTCGCGGTCTCGGCGACGACCGCCTTGGAAACCTTGCCCAGCTCCTTCAGCACCGCATCCGGAAAGCGCATGAGCTTGACCTTGTGCTGTCGCACCAAGGTCTCGAGCGCGGTGCTGTTCCTCGAGGTGAACTCCGCGAGCATATCGTCGTTGATCGCCTGGCAAGCGTATCGGACGATCGCGCGGAGATCGCCAGGGAGCGCCTGGTACGCCTTCAGATTGACCATGCACTCGAGCGTGGACCCGGGTTCATGCCAACCTGGCCAGTAGTAAAGCTTCGCGGCCTTGTGGAGACCGAAGGCGAGGTCGTTGTACGGACCCACCCATTCCGTGGCATCGATGGCGCCTGACTTGAGCGATTGAAAGATCTCTCCCCCGCTGAGCGTGACCACGGTGGCCCCCAATTTCCTCAGCACGTCGCCCCCCAGGCCGGGCATGCGGATCTTCAGCCCCTTAAAG
>CAYNDM010000166.1:849-6992 GCA_964395265.1 uncultured Bacteriovoracaceae bacterium | reverse complement strand
CCTCGCTGGAGAGCACACCGTCATCCTGAGCTCGCACATCCTTCCCGAGGTGACGGCGACCTGCCAGAGGATCATCGTGATCAACCGCGGGAAAATCGTGGCGGAGGACACCCTCGAGCAGCTCACGCTGCGCCTCAAGAAGGGCCTCATCTACTCCATGAGCGTCAAGGCCGCTCCGCTAAATGCCGTTCACGCCCTAGAAGCGATCCCCGGAGTCGTGGGCGTGACCGTCGCGGGCACTAAAGTGGTGATCGAGATCGCGACGGGTACCGGAGAGATCCGCGACCGAATCGTCGAGACGGCCGTCAAGCAGCGCATGGGAGTGCTCGAGTTCACCGCTGAGCGCGTGAGCCTCGAAGAGATCTTCCTGCAGCTGACCACCGAGGAGAAAATCCCTTCTGAACAAGGAGCAAGCGCATGAGAAACGTTTGGGCCATCGCTAAGCGCGACTTCAAGACTTATTTTTTCTCCCCGATCGCATACATCGTCATTGCGGGCTTCATGGCGATCATGGGATGGATGTTCATCCACAATGTCTTTCATTTTCAGCTGCAGAGCATGCAGTTCCGACAGTTGAACATGGGAAGGGCCATCAGTCTGACAGACGGGGTCGTACGTCCCCTTTTCGGCAACATGAACGTGATTTTCCTCTTCCTGCTCCCGTTCATCACCATGCGACTTTTCGCCGAGGAGAAAAAACAGCACACGATTGAGCTGCTGATGACCTCGCCCGTCACGTTGATCGAGATCATCCTGGGGAAATTCACGTCGGCCCTGCTCCTGATCCTGGTCATGCTGGCTTGCACGCTGGTCTATCCCATCACTCTTTTCGCGACCGCATCTCCGGATTGGGGCCCGATCTTCACGAGCTACGTGGGCACTCTCCTGCTCACCGGCTGCTATCTCGCGATCGGGATCCTCTGCTCGGCGCTCACCGAAAACCAGATCGTCGCCGGCGCGCTCACCTTCGCCGCAGGACTGTTCTTCTGGCTGGTGAGCTGGGCCACCCAGATCGCCGGGCCCGTCTGGAGCGACATCCTCATGTACCTGTCGGTCATCAATCACTACAACAACTTCAGTCAAGGGATGCTGAACACGTCCGACATCGTGTTCTACGTCTCATTCATCGGAATCGGACTGTTCCTCACCCATCGGGTGATGGACTCCTACCGTTGGAGGTAAGAATCGATGAAAAAGAGCAACGAAAAGTCCGCCTCGAACAAGACGGCCATTTTGTGGATTGCCTCGCTGATCCTGCTGCTGGGAACGCTCTTCGCGCGTGCGGGTTTTCCCCAGTACCCCTGGCTGACCGCATGCTTCGCCACGGCTCTCCTGGTCGTCCTCGGCTTCATAGCCTATGAGAACCGCCAGGCGTTCAAGACCCGCTCCGCCGCGTTCGGAGCCCAATCCGCCGCGACCACGGTGCTGGTCATCGCGATCATCGGCGTGATCAACTTCCTGGCGGCTCGTTATCCCGCCAAGCTGGACCTGACCAAGAACAAGCTCCACACTCTTTCGGATCAGACCCAGAGCGTGATGAAGGGTCTCGAGAAGCCTGTGAAAGCGGTTTACTTCTCGAAACTTTCTCAACGCGACGAAGTTCGGCCGTTCCTCGAGAACCTCAGAAGCCTGAATCCCGGCAAGTTCGAGATCGAATGGATCGATCCGGACCGCGAGCCGATGCGCACCAAACAGGCAGGCATCCGCGCCATGAATACGCTGCAGATCGTGGCAGGTGAGCGCGACACCAAGCTCACCGAGGTCAATGAGGAGAAGGTCACCAACGCGCTGATCAAGCTGCTTCGGGACAAGAGCTTCACCCTGTGCACGATGACGGGTCACGGAGAGAAGGACTTCAACTCGTCAGAAGCCGAAGGATACAAGGCGATCTCCATGCTGCTGACCGAGCAGGCCTACCAGGTCAAGGACCTGAATCTGATCCAGGAGCAGAAAATCCCCGACGACTGCGCCGGCATCGCGATCATCGGTCCGCAACGCTCCTTTTTCGAGCCGGAGCTGAAGATCATCCGCGACTACCTGGCGAATGGGGGCCGCGCGATCTTCGCCCTGGACATCAACCTGCAAGGCACTGACCTCAAGCAGCTCGATCCGATCCTGGCCGAATGGCACGTCAAGCCCCTCGATGCCGTGATCATCGATCCGTACATGCGGAGACTCAACCAGGACGCGGCCGTCCCGGTGTTGGGAGCCTTCTCGAAGGACAATCCCATCACCCAGAAGTTCGGTGGCGTACTCAACGCGGTTTTCCCTCTCTCTCGGCCGCTTGAGATGCTCCCGGATGCGCCCGCTGGCATGAACGTTCAGTGGCTCGCGCAGTCCACCTCGACGAGTTTCGCCGAATTCGGGATCAAAGACCTGAAGAGTGGCCGTCTCGAGATGAACAACGGCGTCGACAAACCAGGCCCTCTGACGGCGGCCGTCGCGGTGAGCGGCAAGCTGAAGGACTCGAAGGCCAGCCAAAACACCCGCCTGGTCGTCTTCGGCAACTCGCTTTTCGCCGCCAACCAATGGGTTTCCTACGGCGTGAATCTCGACTTTTTCCTGAACGCCGTTCACTGGGTACTGGAGGACGAGAGCATGATCTCGATCCGCGCCAAGGAAGAAGGCCCCGGAAGGCTCGAGATGACCGAGAACACGGGGCGCGTGATGTGGCTCCTCACCGTGCTGGTGATCCCGCTCCTGGTTTCCGTAAGCGGCATCGGGATCTGGGCTTATCGCAGGAAGATGTGATCCGGGAGGCGACCGAATATGGCACAAGTCAGTTGGACCAAACCTCTTGTCCTCGCAGCCGCCCTTCTGGTGCTGGGCTCGGCCGCATACTGGTTGGAGTACAGCCACAAGCCGGAGCAGGAAGAGAAAGAGGAGCAAGCCAAGAAGCTCTTCAATCTCAAGGGGACTCCCATCAAGTCGATTCGCCTGGTCGACGGCGAGAAGTCTTTCGAGTTCCAGTGCATGGACATCGAAAGCAAGCTGTGCAAACCCGGGGACAACTCCAAATGGGAGCTGACCACCCCGCTGAAGGCGAGAGCCGACGACTCGAACGTCAATTCGCTGCTCTCCACGCTGAACAACGTCCAGTCCACGGACACCATCACCCTGACCGGGGACTCGCCCCAAAAGCGCGAGGAGCTGATGAAGCAGTACAAGCTCGATCTCGACTCGAGAAAGAGCGCCCCGAGGGTTGAAGTGATCAACGGCGAAGGCAACACGACGATCGCGTATCTGGGCGAGCGGCACCCCATCAATGACGGCATCTTCGCGTTCGTAGAATCCGCGCAAGACAAGGTGCTGGTCCTCCCCAGCTATTTCAAGACCAACTTGGAGAAAAACCTGACTTACTGGAGAGATAAGAAGCTCTTCAGCCTGACAGCCCCCCAGGTTGAGTCATTCGAGCTTCAGGGATCGAGTGGCAAGATCACCGGCGAGAAGAAGGACGGCCAGTGGATGGTCAATGGCAAGCTGCCTGGGGACATCGAGAACATCGATAGCTTCCTCACCGCGGCCACCTACCTGACCGCCAAGGAATTCGTCGCGAACTCCAAGTCGGAGCCGGCGGCGGCGAAAGCCCTGCAAGGCACCAGAAGCGCTTTGACCCTCAGGCTCAATCCAAAGGAGAAAGACTCGGTCACCCTGGAGCTCAAGGAAAAGGGCAAGACCCTCTACGCATCGGTCTCGAATCTCGACCCGCTCTTCGAGCTCGAGTTCAGCGTGAAGGATCGCCTGGACAAGTCCGTCAAGGATCTCCGGTTGGTGAAGCTCATCACCTCGATGGAGCGCTTCAATACGCGAAAAATGGAGTTCTCCGGCAAGCCGCTGGGCGACGATCCGTTGGTTCTTGAACAGAAGGACTCCAAATGGATGCTCGCCGAGGGGAACGAGGCCGATCATGACCGGGTTCAAACTCTCCTGGACAAGCTTTCGGGCAACCGGATCCAGGAATTTCAAGCGAAGATCCCCGCGGGCGAGAGCGCCGGGGTCCGTCTCGCGATGATGGATGACAAGGGAGAGAAAAAACGCGACCTGCTATTCTGGAAGGCCGGCGGAAAACTCTATGCCCGCGACCTCACCTCCTCGAGGAAAGAGGCGCTGGTCGTGGATTCGGCCATTCAGGATGCTCTACCCTGGGAGCGCGGACACTTCGTCAAAAAGGCCGCCAGCCCCTCGCCCTCGCCGCAGTCGTCGGATGCAGGAGCCGGCGACGGGAACGACGACCATGGGCACGAGCACGAAGGTCATTCGCATTGATGCGAATAGGCGCGAATTGATGCGTGACATCGATCTGTGAAAATAGGGCGGCTCGTCGTCGAGAAGAGCCGCTTCGTGAATGCGAACTCTGAACGCGAACGGGGCCTCATGAAGGCCCCGTTTCATTTCTCGCCTCGATCCAAATGCCGAACCCAAATATTCGACTTCGCCTCGCTTTTTGAGTTAAGATGGCGCCCATGACCAAATGCCCTCAATGCGGACTGAGCATCGCGGATGCTTCCCTGGACTCGACTCAAGGCGAGTGCCCGGCGTGCGGATTCGCCCTGGATCGAACTCCTCCTGCCGTGAGCGCCGAGCCCGATTCGACGAGCATCCTGCGACGTTACTTCAGCACGATCTGGAGCATCCTGACTCGGCCGACGGCGTTTTTCCGCAAGATGCCGGTCCGTGGGGGCATCAGCTATCCGCTCGCCTTCGCCCTGGTGACTCACTGGCTGGGATCCGCGATTGAATATCTCTGGAGAGCGACGCTGGGCGGGTACTTGAATAACTACGTCGACACCTTGATGAGGATGGCGGGCGACGTCGCCGAAGTCGATAGCCCGGGCCGAAGAGCTGCGATTCTCGAAATGAAGGAGCAGTTCACGCATTGGATGTGGGGCGCCGGTGCGGTCGTCGCCGATCCTTTCAAAACGCTTTTTTCCGTCTTCTTCACGGCTGTTTTCGTCTACGCCGGGGCCAGGATCCTGGTCACTCCAGGAAAGAACGGAGCACCCTCGGAGATCACTTTCGAAAGTGCTTTGCGCATTGTCTGCTTTGGCTTGACGCCGTCGCTCCTTGCCGGCGTGCCGCTGGCCGGCTGGTTTCTATCGACCTTCGGGATCCTCATCGTGACCGTGATCGGAGCGCGGGAAGTCTACCGGATCTCGACTGGACGAGCGCTGGTAGTCGCCTTGTTCCCCAAAATCCTGCTTTTTGGGGTCATCGGCATGATGCTGGCCGGGTTCATCGTGGTGATCGCCAGATTTTTTCTGATGGGATTCTGAGAATCAGCCACTCCCTACCTGATCGTGCACCGAATCGGGCGTCCCGAGAAGTCGGTCCGGGGTTGATGCTCCACGGCAAGATACTGACCGATCTGATGATTGACGAGAGACGCCGGATTTCTGCTGGATTCGCAGCACTCGAGATAACGCAAAGCAATAACCCTAACGGAGTGGACCCCTCCGGTTTTCAAAACCGACGTCCTCTGATAAGCCGATACTATGTTTCATAAAGCACTGCCGGGTTTCGTCGAGGTCATCTGCGGAAGCATGTTCAGCGGCAAGACCGAAGAATTGCTTCGCCGCCTGAAAAGAGCGCAAATCGCGCGTCAGAAGGTTCAGGTTTTCAAACCTGCCATCGACAACCGGTACAGTAATGACCATGTCCAGAGCCACGACTCCTCGCGTATTCTGTCGCGGCCAGTGGACCACGCTCGCGAGATTCTCGAGTTTCTCGACGACAATACTCGTGTCGTGGGAATCGACGAGGCTCAGTTTTTCGACGACACCGTGGTCGAAGTCGCTCAGAAACTCGCTTATCGGGGCATCCGGGTGATTGTGGCAGGCCTGGACATGGACTTTCGGGGGCTGCCTTTCGGGCCCATGCCGAAGCTCCTTGCGGTGGCCGAAAACGTCACCAAGCTTTCGGCCGTATGCATGGTGTGCGGCTCGCCGGCATCCCGCTCCCAGAGGATCGCGGGGCCCTCGTCAGACGTCGTCGCCGTCGGGGCCAAGGACATGTACGAGGGCGGCGGCGTGCCGGTGCTGATGAAGGCGCTGCTCGACGGCGGCTACCTGCACGGCGACTGCATGACGGTGCCCGGCAGGACGGGCGCCGAAAACCTGGCCGACGGGACCTTCCCGACCGACCAG
>CAYNDM010000166.1:0-839 GCA_964395265.1 uncultured Bacteriovoracaceae bacterium | reverse complement strand
CGACAGACGTCGTCTCCGTCGGGGGCATGCCCATTGACGAAGCGCGCTGCCGCTTTTGCCACGAGCCGGACCTCGGGACGTCCGTGGACACTGAGCCCGCCCCGGTCTCCAGGGCGCAAGAGGTTTCCGGAGCAAAAGAGGTCTCGAGGGCGCAAGAAGCCGCACCCGTATTTCAGAACTAGGCCTCTCGGAGGAACAGACGATGCCATCATTGCCGACGCCTGATTGCCAGTATCAGAAGGTGGAATTCCGGCTATCGGAGATCGAGCATCGCTACGGCCCTAACGTCCACATTCTCTCGGATCCGTTCCTGCTCTCGCATCTCGCGCGCCTCTGCTCCGAGCAGACTCACCAACCCGTGATCAACGAGCTCATCACGACGATCTACTCCTCGCTACTGACCATCGCGGTCAATCGCGAGTTTCCCACTCGCCGGGTGGCCATGAGCACGAGAATGACGGCGATGCACCCGGAGGCCGTCTTTCAAGGGCCGGTGATCGACTCCGAGGTCCCCGTGGTCTCGGTGAACCTCGCGCGAGCCGGCACCCTTCCTTCGCATATTTGCTATACGGCGCTCAACTACTTCATGAATCCAGCGACGACCCGGCAGGACCATATCAGCATCGGCCGCACGACCGACGACCGGGAAAAAGTCACCGGGAGCAAGGTCTCCGGCCACAAGATCGGTGGCGGAGTCGATGGTGCGATCGTGATCTTTCCGGACCCCATGGGAGCGACCGGCGGCACCATCGTTGAGGCGATTGACCTTTACAAATCCCGCGGAAAAGCGCTCAAATATATTGCGCTCCACTGCATCGTCACGCCGGAGTACCTGAAGC
>CAYNDM010000165.1:0-7035 GCA_964395265.1 uncultured Bacteriovoracaceae bacterium | reverse complement strand
TCCTTCAGCTTTCCTCCGCTCCCGCCGGTCAGACCCACGACTTTGCAGCCCGCGTCTTTGGCGGCGCCCACTGCCGCCAACACGTTCCGGCTATTGCCCGAGGTGGAGATGGCAAGAACGACGTCGCCTTTCCGGGCCAACGCTTGCACCTGCTTCACGAAGACATGCTCGTAGCCATAGTCGTTCCCGATGGCAGTGAGATTCGATGTGTCGGTCGTCAAAGCAATGGCGGGCAGCGGCTTTCGTTCCATCAGCATCCTCCCGACCAACTCGGCAGCCATATGCTGCGCGTCGGCAGCGGACCCTCCGTTGCCCAAGATCAGCAATTTATTGCCAGCGCGAAAGCACTGTGCCAGCTCCTTCGACACCTCAATCAAAGTTTTTCCGAAGTCTCTCAAGAAGGTCTGTTTTGCTGTGATCGATTCTTGTGCGGTTTCGGTCAAGTACTGAAAGACTTCATTTTGTGTCATAAAACTCTTTCTTGGTTCCACGCCCATTCTGGACCAAACGGCGGATCAGTGTTACGAAAAGGTACTCAAATTTCAAGGAGGCTTCAATGGCGGAATCCAAGTACGTGAATACGGCGACTGATGCCAATTTCGAAGGCGAAATTCTGAAAAGCCAGGACCTGGCGATCGTGGACTTCTGGGCGGAATGGTGCGGTCCTTGCCGTATGTTGGCCCCCACCATTGAATCCTTGGCCAGCGAGTTCGAAGGCAAGGTGAAAGTCTACAAGATGAACGTCGACCAGAACCCTGAGACCCCGACCCGCTACCATATTCGCGGCATTCCGACGGTCATTCTTTTCAAAGGGGGGCAGGTTGTCGACCAGTTGGTCGGGAATCAGCCCAAGGACGTCTTTGTCCAGGCGATTCAAAAGCACTTGAGTCAGACTCCCGCCTGAGCGCAGCAGATTCGTATGGAGTTCTTCCAGGCCCGACCTTCCACCTGCTGGGGGGTCGGGTTTTTCTATATCCGGAACGACAACCTGGATGGTTGACCGTCGCTAGAAATCAGTTATCCTTGAAAAAAAGCCACGCAAGACGCGTGACCACAGAGGAGCATGCTCATGGAACCAACGAGCGGCAGTCATGGCATTGTAGCAGCCTTCCAGCAGGGCGGATTCTGGATGATCCCGATCGCGATTTGCCTCGCGATTTCGATTGCCTTCACCATCGAGCGATTCGTTCGTCTCTTTCTCCAGTACAGCGTGGACGGCGCTTCGTTCATGTTCGAGGTCCAGAAATACATCCTGGCCAACGACCTGGATGGAGCGATCCGGCTCTGTAACGGCGCCAGCAACGCAGCAGTGCCGAAGGTCATCAAGTCGGGCCTTCAACGCGCTTCCCGGGATGAAAGCCAGATCCAAAACGCCGTGGACGCGGCCAGCCTCGAGATGATCCCCAAGCTGGAGCGCAGGCTTCCCTACCTGGCCCTGATCGCCAACATCGCCACTTTGCTCGGTCTTCTCGGAACGATCAGCGGCCTGATCAAATCGTTCGCGGCTGTCGCGATGGCCGATCCGGCCCAGCGCCAGGCCATTCTCTCCGAAGGGATCGCCGAGGCCATGAACGCGACCGCGTTCGGGCTGATCACCGCGATTTTCACCATGGTCTCCCACAGCATCCTGAGCACCAAGGCGACTCGAATCCTCGAGGAGATCGATGAGTTCGGTGTGAAGCTGCTGGACCTGCTCTCGGCTCGCAAATACCGCCACTCCGCTGAAAAGGTCGGTCAGGAGTAACGCTTGTTCAAGAAACCCACGTCCCGGCGCAAGTCGGAGAAAGAGCAGATCGAGCTGAACCTCGTTCCGATCCTGGACACGATGGTCACTTTGATCTCGTTCCTGCTCTTCACGATGTCGTTCCTGGCGATCGTCAGCATCGAATCCCCTTTCCCTCAGGCCAGCGCGCAAAGCGTTCAGCAGAAGCTCAAAGAGAAGCCCCTGCAGTTGACCGTGACCCTCCGGAAAAAGGAGATCGAGATCTGGAGCCCGTTCAACCGCATCCAGTCGAAGAAGATCCCCCATACCGCCGAGGACCTGCCCGATACGGTCGCGCTGCACTCCGCGCTGCTGGAGATCAAACAGCAGTTTCCGAACGAGACCCAGGTCGTCATCGTGCCGCCCTCGACCGCTAACTACGATACGTTGATCTCAGTGATGGACGCGATGCGGGTCATCGAGAAGACCGATCCGCCGATCTACACGAAAAACGACGAAACCGGGGCAGATGAGATCGTGAAAACGCTGTTCCCGAACGTAGTCTTCGGAAACCTTCTGGGGGACGCATAAGATGCGCGCGAATCGCTCCATCCGATCGAGACGGACCCGGCGCAAGCTGAACAAGCACATGGAGCTCCCGTTGACGGCGATGATGGACATCCTGACCATCATCCTGGTCTTCCTGCTCAAGAGCTATTCTGCCAGCACTCATAACTTCACCACGGTCCCTGGCATGAAGCTTCCGATGTCGATCTCGCAAGACGTGCCCCCCGACAGCCTGGCGGTGATCGTGACTCCGGAGGGCCTCACCTTCGAGAACAACCGCATCATCGACTTCGTCCAGACCGCCGAAGGCGCGGGAGACGGACAGGCCACGTACGCCATCCGTCCCAGCGACACGGACGAAGGCGGCCGCCGCATCGTTCCCCTCTACGACGCGCTTATGCAGGCTCGCGAGAAGTCCGAAGCGCTCAGGCTCAAATCGACGGCGCGCGATGAGCAAGGCAATCCGCTTCCGTTCGAAGGCGTGCTCGCCATCACCGCCGACAAGAGCGTCCAATACGACACGATCCGCAAGATCATGTACACGGCCGCGACCGCGGGCTATCGGGTTTTCCGGTTCCTGGCGATGAAGAAGGAAACCTGAGGGCTTCCTCGACTTCCTCGCGAGAGGAACTCTTGTTCCCACCTCCAAGTTCGTCCCGGGCTGTGCGAGATCGAACAGTATCCGACGGCGCTCCATGAGCTGGATAACGAGCGCCTGGAGATCCGGGAAAAAGCTCATGCGGATATCCTGGGCTTCTTGCGGCGAATTGGGAGATAGCCCAAACTCCCAGCACACAGCCGGGCGCGCTTTCAATGCTTCGAAAAGACGAACTCCAGCTTCCGAGGAGCGTTTTCGAACATTGAAGCCGGGCTGCGATCTTTGTTGATCCGGGTCGAGACCTCTTCTTCGGAGGCCCAGCGCTTGGAGACCAGGAACTCTTTCACCGCCACGGCACGGCTCAGGCGAAGCTCGTAATCCAAGTCCCCCTCTTCGTAGGTCCCAAGGATCGAAAGCCTGCCGCGAAACCGCGACGAGACCACCCCGATGCGCTTGAGGCGCTCGGACGCGGTGGGAAGCAATGACGTGCTGCCGGGCCTGAAGAGCTCGTCCTCGCGAACGCTGAAGCGGATCACGTCGGCATTGAGGATGGCCTCGGTCGCGACCAATCCTTCAGAAACGATCTCGCCCTCCTTGCCCGTTTCTTTCTGCAGAACGGGGCGCGGGCGCTCGATCAAGTCTTCTTCGACCTCGCCCCGATCCCCGCGAAGCACGCTCTCGCCCGCCCCTGTCATGATCCCGAGCGGAACGGCTGCCTGGTCCTGCAATTCAGGACGCCAAGCCACGGGCGAAGACGGATTATTGAAGTAGTTTTCGATCGCTGCCTTGGTCTCCTCATCGGAGCCCATCAGCCACATCACCAGGAAGAACGCCATCATTGCGGTGACGAAGTCGGCGTAAGCGACCTTCCACGCGCCACCATGGTGACCATGACCATGGCCACCTTTCTTCTTCTTGATGACGATCGTGGCGCCCTTCTTCTCAGCCATCACGCAGCTTTCTTGAGATTGGCGGTAGCCTGGTCGACCTCGGAGAAATCCGGCCTCACATGGGGAGGGATGCTTCGCCTGGCGAATTCAACGCAGACTTTGGGGGAGCAGTCCTTGGCGTAAGCCAGGAGCGCCGCTTTGATCACCTCCAGCACTTTCCCTTCGTCAGCCAGGTTGTTCTCCATCTTCGCGGCCATGGGCTGGATGAATCCGTACGAGAGCAAGACGCCCAGAAAGGTACCGACAATAGCGGCCGCGACGCTATGACCGATGACTTCTTTGCCCTGAGTGAGCTTACCCATGGTGATGACGACGCCCAAGACGGCCGCCACGATCCCCAGACCCGGCATGGCGTCACCGATACGGGTAAGAGTCGATGGCGCCTTCGCCTCTTCGGAGTGCGCGGTCGCGATATCCACGTCCATCAGGTCCTCGAGGTCATAAGGGCTCACGGGAGAGCTGATCTGAACCTTCAGAGTGTCGCAGATGAAATGCAGAGCATGGTGATTGTGCATGACATAAGGATACTTTTTGAAGATATCGCTCGTGTCAGGCTTCTCGACATGCGGCTCGAGCGAAAGCGGGTTGGTTTTGGCCGTTCGAATGATCTCGAACATCAGCATGAGGACTTCGGTGTATTCCGCCTTCGATACGCCTTTGCCCTTGAAGAGATGGCCGAATTGCCTGCCGAGCTCCTTGAGCAAGGAACCTGGAGACGAAGCGATCAGCGCCCCGATGCCGGCGCCGCCGATAATCAAGAACTCGGTGGGCTGGATGAGAACGCCCATCTTCCCGCCGTGAAGGACGTAACCGCCGAAAACTGATACTGTCACGACTCCCAAACCTATGATGACCAGCACGGTGATCGCCCCTCCTTATCTATCGTTTCGTAAGAATGAGGCTAAAGATTAAGCAGAATTAACTACTCAGGTATCTGACTTCGAGTCTTCGCGGATCCCAAAGTCTGTTTTATTTTTAGATAATTATTTCAATGAGTTATGAAGCTCATCTGAATCAATAAAATAGCGCAGCAAGTCGCAAACTGCCAATTATTGTCACTTCCCTGGGTCGTCCTCGGATTCTGAGGCGTTCAAGGCAAAGGATGGCTTCTGCGAGAGGGCTCACGCTGCCATCGGCTGGTCAGGCTCCTTTTCTTTCTCGAGTTCGGGGTCAAATCGCTGCAGAAGATCATTATAGACCTCGCGATATCGGCTCTCGAATTCCGGAATGATCTCCCCCAAAGTCCGTCGCACGGCTTCATGCTCCAAGCGTAGCTGATCCAAGCGGGCCTGCAATTCCAGGATGTCCCGCTCCAGGACGTCCGTCAGGGTTTCGACCTCTTTTCTCAGCAGCTCGATGGCGCTTCGGTCCATACTTGCCTGCATCACGCACCTCCCAATCGGAGCTAGCGCTGCAATCCACGAACCATGAGTGAGGCCTATCTTTTCACGACGGACTCCAGGCGGCCGATCGTTCCTCGGTGTCTATTGCTCCTCAACCTCGAACTGCCTGGGCTCCAAACCCTCGTCGTTCTCGACAGTGAAATAAATGCGCCCCAGCTCCCTTCCATCAGTCGTCTCGACTTGGACGCGCCAATCGCCTGGCTGGTAATTGCTCTTGAAAGTGTATCCCCGATAACCTTCTTCGCGACCTCCCACGATCTTGATGGGGATCGCATCAGACGCTTTCCATCCCCAACGCGCGTCGTACGACAGCCAGCGCACCCGGATCTCGTCCTCGAATCGGGTCGGCGAGAAGATCCGAACAAAGCAGAAGAGCCGGTCTCCTGGTCGCGCCAGGAACGTCTGGTCCCCTTTCTGCCAGAATTTCCACCAAGGCCTCGAATAGGACAGCAAGTACTTCCCATTCTCTTTTCTGACCTCATGATAAATGCCGATGTACGACGCCGAAAGCGGCACAGGAGGAATCGCCTGGAGGGAATAAAGCAGGACGAAAACCGCTGGGACCGAGGAGAGCGGCAGCAGCACCCGGAGACGAAGTTCCTTCGGATCGATGACCCGCCGTCGAAGCAGCCGTGCGATGCCGTAGCCAATCGCCAATGAAGCCGTCACAGAGACGGTAAAAGGCAGAACACCGACGAAACCGAAGAGGATCGGGAACAAATAAAGCAGATACGAGAGAAGACAGAGCATCCAGAGCGCCATCCTCAATACCGGTCCCAGGCCACGAAACCGCTCAAGCTCGTTGGCGACCATCAGCCCGCAAAGCACGGCGAGGAAAAACGCCGAAGTGAAGATCGACGCGCTTTTGAAGTAAAAGAGCGTGTAAACGCTCAATAGGCTCCCCAAGATGAAATGGATGACGACTTCGCGATAGGTCCATGCCCTTCCCAACCAGTCGGTCCGTTCGCTCAGTCGCGCGCCACCGCGTTGTTCCGCATAGTCCAGGAAGATCAATCCGCCCGCGAGAAAGAGGTACGCAGCCTGCTGGATGAGGTTCGCCGCCGAGTCGATGCGCCCCAGGCTGATGACATCCAACAGGAACCCCAGGACGAAAAAGGTGATGGAGATCAGACGCTCATGGCGCTGATAGATCTCTCGGAGCTGATGAGTGCGCATGACCTTCATGGTAACACAGCCCGAAAGCAGAAAGGGCGACGGCCTCCCCCGAGGCCGCCGCCCGATCAATCCCCCTCGACCGCCCGAATGAGATCATTCACGGCGGTGGAACCTTACCCCCTTAAGATTGGCTCCGAAGTGATTGGGAAATAGCAGCGCGAGATCTATTTGAAAAATCAATTTTACCTATTTGCGTTATAAGTTTTTTGTATTACAAATTCTGTTCTATTTTCAAATACTTAAATCAGATCTACAAGCCGAACTAAGACAAACGAGAAGAATCACGATATCCTAGCTCTAAGATGAATCTTTCTTACTTACAGTGCTTTCTCAGCCTGAGCGAAACCCTGAGCTTCACCCGGACCGCCAAGGCTCTGAACATCACTCAACCCAGCGTCTCTCGCCAGATCCGAAACCTGGAACAGCTTCTAGGCTGCCAGCTCTTTGTTCGGGACAAGCACCAGGTCCGCCTCTCTTCTGAAGGCGCGGAGCTGAAAAGAGATCTCACCCCCCTTCTCAGCGAGCTGGAACGGACGCTTCGAGCCACTCGAGACAAGTCGCGCAGCGTGGAAGGGATCTTGCGCTTCAGCTGCCTTCCGGAAATGGGGCAGTACTTCTTCCTCCCTCGCCTGTTGATGT
>CAYNDM010000164.1:0-7139 GCA_964395265.1 uncultured Bacteriovoracaceae bacterium | reverse complement strand
CTCTATGCATTTGCCTTCTCCTTCTTCTTTTGCCAGTTCTGAAACAAATTCCTCGTCAAGCCCGGTTTCGCTTCGGCGTGGTTCGCCTTTGGCTTCTCATCCTGGCTGACTAGCGGGAGCTTGATCGAGAACGTGCTTCCTTTCCCGCTTGCGCTCACGACCTCGACCTTCCCATGATGGGCCTCCACGAAATCCTTGGTCAGGTAAAGACCCAGTCCCGTTCCGGATACCTGGGTGGTCGTGTCGTTTTTCGCCCGGTAAAACCGGGTAAAAAGATTCTCGATTTCCTCTTCGGTCATGCCGATGCCTTGATCGGTGACGGAGACGACGACCCAATCGTTCTCTTCAAACGACCGAATGGTCACCTTCGATCCCGGGGGAGAGTACTTCAAGGCGTTGTCGATCAGATTGTTGATCACCTTGGCGATTAGCGCTGTGTCGACCCGGATCGGGAAGAGCGGGTCCAGCTCCGCCTGCAGGGTGATGTTCGCGGACCGGGCCTGAGCCCTGAAATTCTCGGTGGCTCGCTCGATCAGCTGATTGACGTCCTTGCTCTCCTTGTTGAGCTGCAGCCGGTTGGATTCGACCTTATGGAGCTCCAGGATGCTGGTGATGAACCTGTTGAGCTCGTCCGTCGAGTGAATGATATGCTCGAGGGTCTTTTCGCGGTCGCTCGAAACCGAGTCGGACTTCCTCAGGAGCATCTCGGCCAGCCCCTGGATTCGCGCGACCGGCGTCTTGAGGTCATGGGTCACGAGCTGGAGGAAGTTGGTCTTCATCTCCTCGACCTGGATCAGGATCTCGTGCTTGCGCTGGTAGTCCCAGCGCTTCTTGTACTCGAGGATCAAGCGGTAAGGCACCGCCAGGTAATAGGCGAGGAAGATTCCGACCAGCGGCTGGCTTTCGCGGATCCACCAGCCTTTGATGCTGAAGAGCGCTTGGCCCAGCACCACGAAGCCGGTCGCGAGCCCAAGCGTCGTGAACACCCCGGACAAGGGCGAAGTGTTCAGCACCCACCAGAGAATGAAGGTGGTCAATGAGAACGTGCTCACCCAATTGAACCAGGTCGGCACCCGCACGATCGAGTCGTTGTGAATGACCGCGTCCAGGATATTGGCGTGGACCACGAGCTTGGGGTTGGTGAAAGAGTTCTTGGAAAACGGGGTGAACGCGTAATCGCTCGCGTCCTCACGGGTGAAACTTCCCACCAGGACGATCTTGCCCTGGAGGGCCTGTCTCGCTTTTTCGCTGCCTTTGAGAACCTCGGCGAAAGAGATGTGCCCATAGGGGAGCTTGAAGGACTTCCCGGGAGTCACCACGGTGTTTCCGTGATAGCGGAAGAAGAAATATTGGCCGTCCACCTCCGGCACGTAGAAGCTTCCGCGAGGCGAAGTGCCTTCTTTCATCAATCCCAGTCGCTGCGCCAGCTCCAAGTGGAAAACTGGCTTGTCATAGAGATAGGTCAGCGCTCTTCGCGTGATCTTGTCTTCGGAGAAGACATTGCCGTCCTTGTGGATGATGGCGATGGAATGGGGAAGGGCGCTCAGAGGGTACGGAGGCACCACTTCGCCAGTCACGTCAAACGGAGTCCCCATGAGGACGGGAATGCCTCGCGCCTCCATCCGGGTCGCGGCGTCCACGAAGCGCGTTCCCCAGTCGTCACGGAAAAGCAGAGGATTCATTTGGTTCACGCGATTCATGTCCACCAGATAGCCCACTCCTCGTGGTTGGATCGTCTCGAGCGATTCGATGAACCGTGTATGAAAATCGAGGGGGAGCGGGGAGAACTCGTCGAGCTCGCGGGTGGTCTCGTCATCCAAGGTGACGAGCACGATTTCCGAAGAGGCCTGGGGTTGCGTCCCTTTGGCCATGCGGAAGTCATACAGGTTGGCTTCCAGGAGATTGAACTCGAGGCTCATCAGAAGAGCCGTCATGCCCGCGGATGATGCAACGATCATCACCGGCTTTTCGAACTTCCGGAATAGGCTCTTCCCGTGCAGCTTCATAGCTTCAACATCCACTTCACTTCTTCTCGCATCACAACCTGCTATGCAGGGGCTTCGCAGGGGCCGGATCTCTCGATGGCCCGTCGAGGACTGATGCAGCAAGCTGCGTACCACATGGTGACGTTTTGATCCCGCACTAAGTTGTTGAATTCATGAAAACCCGATCGGGCATCCAGCGGTTTGAACTGTCGATTCCTTGGACAGCTGTGTGTCGGGTCTGACCTGGTGGGGGTGTCCCGGACATGGGGACGGGGCTCGGCCGTGCAAACATCCTGGACTCAGGAGCGCCGGTGTCCATCTTGATCTCAGAAAATGCAAAGGCCCGGAATTCCTTATAGGAATTCCGGGCCTTTATGCGCGAACCTGATCTAGGATCAGATCACCTTTTTCTTGAAGGGGCGTTACTCAGCACTGGGGCCTTCTCAGCTCCTGCGCGCTTTTTATCGTCTTTTCCCACGCAGTAGACGGGCGAGACGCCCTCGATTTCGCCTTGGAGGCCTCCGAGCAGTGCCCCGGCTTTGGAGCCCTGGTCTCCCTTCTTGACGACGCCCTCGATCGCGCTGCCGCTGCCTGACTTGGCCATCAGAGCGATGAAGATCCTGGCGATCTGCTGCTTCACATCCTGTTTGAGCCGGCCTGGTTGTTCAGTAGGCTGCTCCAACACGGATTTCTGCACGCATGCGCTCAGCTTGCCTCGAAGGTGGTACTGCCCGTGGACCGTCGGCAGGTGCTGCAACTTGGCCAGGACAGAGTCCTCGCCCAGTGTCTCGCAATCAGATCCCAGGTCGTAAGACGCCGCGAACCAGGCGTTTACGGCTCCTTCGAGCTTGATTCGCTTCCCTGACGAGGGCGAGCCCAATATGACGGCATTGCCGCGGCTGAAGTTGAAATTGCAGTGCAGGGACTGCAATACCGGATCGGTACTGCCGTCTCCATGGCAATGGAGGCTTGCATCGACTCTCACAGCGTCCCCGCCGCAAGACCCTTCGGCATCCGGCAAGTTCGGTGAGGCGAACTCCTCGCCGTCTCCGCCTTTGTCCCCGCCTTTGTCACCATTTCCGCCCTTTCCACTGTCCCCGTCTTTGTTTCCTCCTTTAGCGGGAGTATTCGAAGGTTCGTCATTGGGCTTGGAGTCTGGGATTTCATCGGATGGTTCCGGGTCGGGGGTGGCGTTCGGAGCGCTGGGCGGATCCAGCTCTCCTGGCTGGGGGCCGACGCCGACGTCAGTGATGTCGAGCGAGCTCTGAATGAAAGGGTCTTCGGTGAAGTATCCGTTTGGCGCTCGAGTGCATGCGGGCATCGCGATCGTTGCGCACACGATAGGAATGATGCCGCTGATTTTACCACGTACCATCTTACGATCCCCCTAAAGCGATTTAAATGTCCCAGAGGTAAATGAAGCAAAAAACGGGCCTCTGAAACTATTGGGGAATTTTACCTAAAACCTGTTTAAGGTTGAGACACTGCTCAGAAGTTATCCATGATTCTGGTCAGCGGAGCCACACGCCGATCGTGATTCAGCCTAGGGTTCAGCGGAGCTTCACGCCGATCGTGAGGCCTTCGCCCGTGGGCAAAAGGGTGGAGCGAAATCTGCCTCCTTGGGCCAGCTCACGGTTGAACTCTCTCAGGGCCTGGATGGCGCGCTCATCTGCCGGGTCCTCGAAATCGGTGTCGGCGATCATCCCCCAACCGAAGGTGTTGTCGCCGAGCACGACCCCGCCTACTCTCAAGTGCTCGCTGGCCCAGGCCAGGTAGGCTGGATAACTCACCTTGTCCGCATCGATGAAGACCAGGTCGAAGGGGCCGAGCGGGTTGATCTCGTTCAAGCGGCGCGTGGCGTCTCCCTGAAAGATCTCGACGCGATCGGCGAGCCCCGCTTTCTCGAAAGACTCTCGGGCCGCGACCGAATGGGCCAGGTCGTTCTCAAAGGTATAGAGCTTTCCGCCGGGGGCAAGCCCGCGCGCGATCGCGACTCCCGAGTAGCCCGCGAGGGTTCCGATTTCGACCGCTTTGCACGCGCCGATCGCGCGAGTGAGGACTTCCAGATGAAGAGCGTCTGCCTTTCCCACTTGGATCGGACGAAAGCCGAGCCGCGCGGCCCGCTCGCGGATTTCGGCCAGGACCGGGTCTTCCGGCCTGAAGGTTTCGTCGACATATCTCATCAGTTTTGGATCGTTCTGACCTAGAAGCTTTTCCATGCTCAGGTCATATCCGATCGAACGGCACTAGTCGACGATGGTTTCGTTCTCGGAGGCGGGCCAGGTCGGCTCGCAGGTGGTCCATCGGGGCTCGCGACCGGAGATGTATTTTTCCACGATGGCCTGGTCATCCGGGCAATCGCCCGCAGCGGTCTGCCCGGAGTGCCGATCGATCCTCACTTGCGACAGGTGCGCGCTCATCGGAAAAGTAATCGGGGGTTCTCCTGCCAACGCGTCTTTCATGAAGCGGATCCAGATCGGCAGCGCGGATCCTGCTCCGGTCAGCTTGATCCTGGCCTTGCCTTCTTTCGTGGCGAGACTGGGGGATTGATCCATGCCGACCCAGACGACCGCGGTCAGTTGGGGAGTGAAGCCTGCGAACCAGCTATCGCGATGATGGCTCGTGGTCCCGGTTTTTCCCGCGGCAGGGCGGTCGAATCCCAGGCGTGAGGCGGAGGACGCGGTTCCGTCGATGAAGACGTTCTGCATGACATCGATCAACAGGTCCACTGGGCCGGGAGGCAGGACCTGGCGGGTATCGTGCAGGAAGCGCGCGTACTCATCGCCGTTTTCCTCGGCGATGAAACGCACGACGGTGAATTCCTCCTGGACGCCGTGATTGGCGATTGTCGCGTAGGCCCTGAGGAGCTCGACCGGCGAGAGCTCGGCGACTCCCAGCGAGAGCGAGGGCACCGCGGGAAGGTCGGAAGTGATTCCCAGGATCCGCGCCGTCTGGATGACGTTCTCGATCCCCACTTCCATCCCGAGTCTCGCCGCGACTGTATTGATCGAGTGAGCGAGCGCCACTCGATAATTCGTCCAGCCTCGGTACTCTTTCTCGTAGTTCCTGGGCTCCCAACTCTGCCTCTTGTTGTCGTAGATGAGCTTCCATGGCGCGTCTTCGGCGGGATGTCCCGGGCTGTAGGGGATACTGTTGCGATCCTCCCCCAGGTTGAAGGCGGTGAGATAGACGAAGGGCTTGAACGTCGAGCCCACCTGGCGCTTCATGTTCAGGATCCTATTGAAGGTGGAACGGCTGTAGCTTCGGCCTCCAACCAGCGCGCGGATATACCCGGTGTTGTGATCGACCGCTGCCAGCGCTCCTTCCAGGCGATCCGTGTCGGGGACTTTGAGGCGCTCCTCGAGCTCGTCGATCCCCTTGGCCACGGCTTGCTGAGCCGAATCGTTCAGGCTCATGTCGAGCGTGGTGTAGATCCTGAACCCTGCCGCAGCGAATTCGGTTTCGCTCACGCGCCCCTTGAGCTGACGGATGAGCTCCGCCTTGGCGTAGTCGACGAAGTAAGGGGCCTTGTTGGCGATATGTCGGGGAGGGGCGATGCGGATGGGCATAGCCTGCGCGGCCATGGCCTCTTCCTCCGCGATATGTCCGGTTTCGACCATCTTGTGCAATACGAGCTTCTGCCGTTCCAGAGCGCGATCTTTGTATCGATAAGGGGAATAATAGTGAGGCCCCCGGATCAGTCCCGCCATGAGCGCGATTTCGGCCAGGTTGAGATCCTCGAGCCTCTTGCCGAAGAAGTGCTCCGCGCCTTCGACGACTCCATGAACCTCCATGCTACCGACCTGGCCCAGGTAAACCTCGTTCAGGTAGCGCTCCAGGATCGCCTCTTTTTCGTATCGGAGCTCCAGGAGAACCGCGAGGAAGAGCTCGTTGATCTTCTGGAAAAGATTCTTGGTCCTGCGGGCCATGAGGTTCTTGACCAGCTGCTGGGTGATCGTGCTTCCCCCTTGCGCGAAAGACAGAGTTTTCAGATTCACCCAGGTCGCGCGGATCAGGCCTTTGGGATCGAAGCCCTTGTGATCCATGAAGTGCTGGTCTTCGACGGCGATGATGGCTTTCCATACGGGCGACGGGATGTCGTTGAACTTGATGAGCGAGCGGATCTCCTTGGATTCGCCTCCTCGAGTCAAGGTTGCGATCAGCTCGGGCTCCAGATAGAGATCCGGGATTTCCACCCCGTTCAGTTCAATCGAGTGGAGCACTGCTTCTGGGTCGTCCCCACTGAAGTGAAGCTGAACTTCCTTTTGCCCTGGATCCAGAATCGGATGGTGGTCAGGAATCAGGTACGTGGGGTAGTCGATCTGATGCAGAGCGAAATGAATGCTCTCCGGAGTTCGATCGAATTGATAGCCCAGTCCTTTGAGCCGGTTTTCGACCTGAATTCGCGGCAGGGGTGGGAAGATACGCGTGACATCCGAGTAGAAACGCGTGGGCACGAACTCTTTTTGCTGCGAAAATGCTGCGTCGAGCTGACCAAAAAGAGAGGCGAGATAGTAGCTGAAGACGAGCGCGAAAACCAAAGCGGCTACCAACAGATAGCTCCATTTAAAACGCGCTTTAAATCCTTGACTGCTTAACGAGCGGTCAATAAAACCTGGCATACGTCGACTATACCGTAATGAGACAACGACCTACCAGGGGGCAAATTTGGCAAAAATGAATTCGAAGGTCTGGGGTTGCCGCTCGGCACTGGCACTTGGGCTTCTGGGAGCGGGAATCTCCGCGACTCCTTCCCATGGGTTCGATCTCGATTGGTCGGGGCGCTTTCGCGGCGAAGCTCATTTCGTTCAAGGCTACACGCAGGCGGGAGACGACTCGGCGCTGCGTTCGGCGACGGATGGTTACACGATCGGTGGAGGAGGCGATAACGACGCTAACTTCCAGACCCTCTTCTTGAGTCTTCAGCCCAAGCTCATCGTGAACGACAATATTTACATCAAATCCGAGTGGTGGGTGGGAGACCCGATCTTCGGATTTTTCGGAAACGCGGTCCCTTACACCACGGATCAGCGCCAGTTCTATTCGCCGTTCTCTCGGGGCTCGGGCGTGACGGCCCAAAGATTCTGGGCGGAGTTCTTGAGCGACGTCGGTACGGTCCAGGGGGGGCGGGCTCCGCGGGAGTGGGGTTTGGGC
>CAYNDM010000163.1:0-7147 GCA_964395265.1 uncultured Bacteriovoracaceae bacterium | reverse complement strand
TCCTGAACGAGATCGCCGAAGGAAAAACGAAGGGGAGGTTGGCGAAAATCGCGATCGCGCTATTGGCCGCCGACGTCTTGAAAACCAGGTTGTGAGTGGCGTCGTGAATGAGGCACCAGAGCGCATGATTGGCGAGAGCGCCTACGGTGTAGGATCCCAGGAAAATGGCCCACCATGGAGAGTCCTTGAACAAGATGGCCGCGACGACCTGCAAGATGACGAGCCCGGCGATGTAGACAGCCGTGGACGGCGTGTGACCGATGAGCTTTTTCACTTCCGGATGGGCTTTGAGGATCTTCTGGGTTCTACCCAGGTGAGGTTCCGGGTAGTCGACGTGGATTGTTTGGAACTGCTTCATGAAGGCGGCCTCTTGGGGGTTGCAGGTTGCGGACTGAGGGCCCATGTTAGAGTGATGGGATCTGAAAATAAAGCGCATTCTTCATCGACGGTCGCTCGAAAAACGAAGCCAAGAGCCTGAGTCGTCGACTCAGGATGGAGGGGTGAATGTCTGATATTCAACCAGAAATCATCCAAAGGAGAGTGGATGCGGCGTTGGGACGGCGAGAGTCCGACTGGGTCCTGAGGGGCGTTCGGTTCCTCGACGTTTTCTCCTGCTCATGGTGGGAGTCGGACGTCGCGATCCAAGATGGGATCGTCGTTGGAGTCGATTCGGGTTATCGGGCGCGGCGCGAGGTGGATGCAAGAGGCAAGTGGCTGGTGCCAGGGTTCATCGACGCACACGTGCATGTAGAAAGCTCCATGATGATGCCGGATCATTTCTCGAGTTCGGTATTGAGATGCGGGACGACTTCCGCCGTTTGCGATCCCCATGAGCTCGCTAACGTGCTGGGGATCGAGGGCATCCGGTTCTTCCTCGACGCCGCTCAGAGATTGAAGCTGGATCTTTGGGTCATGTTGAGCTCTTGCGTGCCGGCCACGCATCTTGAGACGAACGGAGGCGGGACCATCGACGCGGCGGGGTTGCTCAGTCTGGCCGGCCATTCGCGGGCTTTGGGACTCGCGGAGATGATGAACATGCCAGGGGTATTGCACGGCGACCCTGGGGTTCTCGAGAAACTGGCTTCGTTTTCGAGACGACGAATCGACGGGCACTGTCCGATGCTGAGAGGACAGGCGCTCTCGGCTTACGCGGCCGCGGGGATCTCGAGCTGTCATGAGTCTTCTGAGCTCGAAGAAGCGCGTGAGAAGCTTCTCAAAGGGATTGCGGTGTGGATCCGCGAGGGAAGCGTGGCGAAGGATCTGGATGCCTTGGTGCCGCTCTTGAACTTGGCCACGTCCACCAGCTTGGGCTTCTGCACCGACGATCGCAATCCATTGGATATCGCGACCGAGGGGCACGTCGATCATCTCCTGCGACGTGCGATCGCGGCCGGCGTCGCTCCAGAAGTGGCCTATCGAAGCGCTTCGTGGTCGGTGGCTCGCCACTATGGACTCGATCTAGGCCCGAATCGCGTCGGAGCGATTGCGCCTGGATATGTCGCCGATCTGGTCTTGTTGGATGACGCCTGGAGCTGCGCTATCCATTCGGTTTACAAAAAAGGCGAGAGCGTGGCGGAGATGGAGCATGAGGCGGCGTCGCCCGGTGAGATGAGGAACACGGTGCTGGCCGATGTTCCGGAAGCTCACGACCTGAAGGCGCCTTCGGGGCGAGTTCATGTGATCGACGTCATCGAAGGTAAGATCATCACCGGAAGGGCGGTCTTGGATCACGATGCGCCAGGAGTCGCGCGCCTTTCGGTGCTCGAACGCCACGGAAGGAGGCTGAGGCCAGCGAACGCCTATGTTCGGGGATTCGGCGAGAGTTTCCGTGGAGCGATCGCTTCGAGCGTCGGGCACGACAGCCATAACCTGATCGTGGTGGGCAAAGAGATCTCCGACATGCGGATCGCGCTGGCCGAATTGATCCGTTTCGGCGGGGGATTTTGCGTGGTCAAAGATGGAACGGTGAGCGCGTCGCTGCCTCTGCCCTTTGGCGGGTTGATGTCGAGCCGTTCCGCGCCGGAGCTTCAGAAAGCGCTGGAGACGCTCAAAGACGCGAGTCGCGCCGCGGGATGCGCTCTAAGCGAGCCCTTCTTGCAGCTCGCGTTTTTGAGTCTTCCGGTGATCCCGAGCCTGAAGCTCACGGACCGAGGCCTCGTGGACGTGGATCGTTTCGATTTCATCGACGTACGGGCATGAGGCGCGCACGATGCGCAAGTGAGGTAAGCGCATGAGGCGCAAGTGAGGCGCGCACGATGCGCAAGTGAGGCGCGCACGATGCGCAAGTGAGGTAAGCGCATGAGGCGCAAAGGGGGCACGCGCGCGAACCAGGAGCCCGCGCCTAAGCTACGCGTGAGCGCCGAGAGAGCCGCGTCAGCGATCAACCCTTCAGGATCACGAGAATCGCGCCCGCGAACGCGATCGCCGTCCCAGCCAACCGATAGGCGTTGAGTGGGAGCCCTTCGATCGCGGCATCCCAGAGCAAGCTGGCGAGCAGCTGCGCTCCGATGAAGGCCAGGAAGAATTTCACCGCGCCCGCGCGGCTGATCGCCAATGGCACTCCCGCTACGATGCAAAAGCCGAAGAACCCGGGGATCCAGTACCACCAGCCGGCGCTCCCGGCCGATGCGTTCGAGGGAGGCGAGAGCTCGGGGAAGCGGGACCCCATGCTTCTGGAAAAATAGTACAAGAGTCCCGCTAGGAGCAGAAGAACCAGCGAGTTGAGGAGCACGGCGCCCGACAGTCCCCAATGAGAGGCGATCTGACGATTCATTCCTCCTTGAAGGACTGTGGCGGCGCCTAAGAAAATCGGCAGAGCGATCGCGATCCATTCCATGCGCTGAACTTACTCAGGAGAGGCGCGTGAGGCGAATAAAAAATGGGGTCTGTGAGAGGTGAGGTGAATAAAAAGTGAGGTCAGCAAGAGGCGAGGCGAATAGAAAGTGAGGTCTGTGAGAAGCGGGACGTACCGAAGGCGGGTCGCTCTCTTTGCTCTTACGCCCTTAGGCTCCCGGGCTTGGGGCCCTCAGGCGTCGAGCTTTCAGGCGCTATTCTGAAGGCTGCGATGGAGAGAGTCATAGCAAATCCGGATTCGATGGGTCTCCGGGTGGGGATGGAGGGCGTCGCTTCCGAATCGCGCTTCGTTATAGCAGATCTCCCATTCATCCAGGGCGCGGGCAGCCTCCTCGCCGAACTTCGTTCGCAGAAGATTCCGCGCCGGTTCGATCATCGAGTCCGAAGGAGCGATCTTGAGGCGGCGCTGAAGCAATCGCTCCAGGCGGTTTCGCTCGCGGCGCAAGGCGAGGGGGCCCTCGCGAACCCGGAAGCGGATCGAGAAAATCCAGGGGAAGTAGACTTTGATGATCCCGAAGCCGAGAGCCGCGGCTGTCGCGAGGATCGCTCCGAAAACGAGGATCCGTTCGCGATGCTGATCGAAGCCTGATCGGATTCGCTCGGACCAGCTTTCGGAGCCCTCTGTCTTGAGTGCCTCCATCAGGTCCTCTTTCGCCATGTCGAAAAGGGAGCGCTCACCGTACGAAAGAATGTATCGGGACCAGTAGGCATCAAGGAACGCGTAGTTGTGGCGAATGAAATCCAGGATCGAGGCTTGCCTGCCGGTCCGGGGCGTGAAGTCCAGGCCCACCCAGCCCTCGGATTCGGTCCAGGCCTCGATCCATGCGTGGGCGTCGCTGCCCGGGACGACCAAGACTCCTCCGATGGAGGGACGGCTGAGTCGGAAACCGGCCACGAGCCGGGTCGGAATGCCCGCCATCCGGAGCAAGATCGCCGCGGCCGAGGAAAAGAGCTCGCAGTGCCCCGCTTTCTTCACGAAGAGGAATTTCTCCACCGGGCTCAGCTGCACCGATCCCGTGCTGAATTCCGGGTCGCCGGTCTCGCGCGCGGCCTGAAAATCGTTCTGCCTGAAATACTGGATCAAGGCTCGGATTTTGTCGCCTTCGCCCTTTTGCCCTTTGAAGATGGATTGGGCCAGGCGCTTCATCCGATCGTTGTCGAAGGCGGGCGGGATCGCGAGGTGGAAATCCTGGGGAAGGTCGTCCCCAGCTCTCGGGTCGGCGATCTCGGGAAACTTCTTCGGCAGCGTGAAGCGGTACCTCGATGTGCGGGCATGGGAGTTGAGGTCCAGCCATTCTCCCGTGACCAGCGATACGGGACGCCGAGGCGAGTCGGAGGATCCGTGGGCGACGTTTGTCGCGTGGTAGGGAATCGGCAGAATCTCGGAGCCCAGGGGCTCGCGAATCGCGTCGAAAACGACGACCTCGTCCCCGTGGTTCGATTTCCAGGGCGCTCTTTGAGGGCTGCCGCGAGGTTTCGGCATGGGTCTCCAGCGCTTTCCATCGAACGAGTCGAGCACCGTCCCGCGAAGCAGGCCGTTGATGATCCAGGTGGCCGGGTCCTCGCCGTTCTCCCCGAAGATGGCCAAGGCCGCGCTGCTGTCGTCGTCCCGGGTGAAGCGCGTCCATTCTCCGATATTGACCTCCTCGGAGTATCCGGTCTTCGACTTGCCGCTCATGGATTCCCCACCCGCGTGGATGCGGGGAAGAAGAGGAAAGATGATCGCGGCGGTGAGAAAGATCAGGATGGAGAGTCCGAGACTCGCCGGAATGAACGATCGGGGAAGCGGCTCACTCAGGTGCTCGGGGGATCTTTGAGAGAGTTCGTTCGCTAGGAAGTTGCAGGAGAGGGTGATCGACGCGATGACGATGAAAAAAGTGATCGCCAGCGGGACGAAGAACTCGGTGGTCAGCGCCGAGGCCAGCACGAGACCGATGAATCCCAACCCGATCCGCCAGCCGCGTGGGCGGCTTTCGCGTGGCATGAGCCAGACGAGCGCGTGCGCGACAGGCAAGGCATGGGAAGCGGCGACGATGGGGTGAGTCTTCATCAGGATCCAAGCGAAGAATGTCCCAAGCGTGAGGGCGAAGTAGAAGCCGATCAGGAGGCGCTGGCTGAGGGCGAATCTCGAGACACGGCTCACGAGGAAGATCGTCCCGGCGATCGCGAAGGGATAAATCGAGATCTCGAACGTCAACGCGAGTGTGCAGAACGCGATCAGGTCGAGAATCAGGGTCAGCATTTCTGCCCAGCCTTCGGCTGTCCTGTTGCCGGAGTTCTGGATCATGCGGCGCTTGGCTCCCGTGGGCTCGAGCCCGAAGGCTGGACCTGAGCCAGCTGATTCAGCACCTGGATCTTGCCCCGGAATTTCCTGCGCCCGTTCCAGTCCACCAGGACCAGCCCGCTATTGTCTTGAGCCATGCTCTTGGAGGACCCGATCGCATGGAATCGATGGGCGATCTGGCGAACATTTGCCTCGAACGCCTCGCCCCCGTCGGTTCGCAGGTCCAGGGTGAGTTCCTGGCCTTCCTGTTCCGAGCGCCTCATGCGGACCAGGGGCTCCGAGCCCTTGGCGCTCAGAGGCCAGATGATCAGGCGGTAGTCGTCCTCGGAGGTAAAAGGGCGAATCTCACCTTCGGAGATCTCTCCGCCGAGATTGCGGGCAGCGCCCGCGGCTCGCGAGAGGCGCTCATCGCCTTCGGTCAATCCGGCGGGCCAGATCAGCCGCTCTTCCTTGCGCTTGATGAGCTTGATCTTCCTCGCGAAGCCGAAAGGATAGCTCGTCGCGATGGCGAAACCGTCCCAAGTATGCTTGCCCCGCTTCGGAAAGACCTGGCGAGAAGGGAGGATCAGATGTTGTTTGCCTCCGATCCTGGGGATGTACGCGACGTGGGTGAACTTGCCGTCCTTCCACTCCCCGATCTCGAGGCAGAAGGCGGTGTAGCGTTTGAGATTCTTCACGTGGATCTGGTCTCTCGAGGGCGAGCCCGCGGTCGACGGCCTGCGGATGATCTCGACGTGCACCGCCGAGATGGCCCGCTCGGACAGGATGCCCGAAAGGATCAACCCGCTGAGCAGAAGGCTCTCCACGAGATAGAGCGCGTTGTTCCCGGAGCTCAGCGCCACCACGCCCAAGGCGATCGTCAGGGCGAGGTACCATCGTCCAGGGACAGTGAGCTGCAGACGTCTCATTTCGGGGGCCTGACCTTCTCCAATATCTGACGGATGACTTCGCAGCGCTGATTCGTATCGGGATCCCCGTTGACGAAACAGAGGCGGTGAGCGAGAGCGGGAACGGCGAGATCCGAGACATCTTTTGGGAGGACGTAAGTCCTGCCTCGGACGAATGCCAGCGCCTTGGAGGCGGCGACGAACTGAAGCCCGCCGCGGACCGAGACGCCGTAGCTGACGTCGGTGCGGGAGCGAGTCGCGCGCACGAGGGCGGTCGCGTATTCGAGCACGCTCGATTCAACGTGCACCTTCTCGACCTCCTCGAAGATCCGGCGGGCCTGGTCGATGGTGATGATGCTTTCGGGACGGGCGCTTTCCTGCTTTCGTGGGGCTCCGAGGCGATCGGCGCCCAGAGAGCGCTGATAGATTTTCAGCTCGTCTTCGCGGTCCGGACAGCTGATGAGAAGCTGGAGCATGAAGCGATCCAGCTGGCTCTCGGCCAAAGGATAGACTCCTTGGAACTCGAGAGGGTTCTGGGTCGCGACGACGAAGAAGGGATCAGGCAGCGGATGAGTGGTGCCATCGACGGTGACAGTCCCTTCGGCCATGGCCTCGAGGAGCGCGCTCTGGGTTTTGGGGCTGGTGCGGTTCAGCTCATCGGCCAGGAGAAAATGCGTGAAGATGGGTCCCTTGCGGAACTCGAACTCGGTCGTCCCCGGCCGAAGCCGCAAGATCCCCACCACGTCGCTCGGAAGCATGTCGCTGGTCAGCTGGATGCGTCTGAAGCTTCCGCCGAACGAGTGCGCCATTGCTTTCGCGAGGGAGGTTTTTCCGGTCCCCGGAGGGCCTTCGAGCAGAAGATGCCCACGGGCGAGCAGGCAGGCCATCGCGAAGTCGATGAGCTCTTCTTTGCCTCGGAGCTGGTCGCGAAGCCGGTCCCGGATCTGGTCCACCTGCGTCAGAGCCTTGGATCCTTCTTCAGTGATACGTGCAGCATAGACCATGGTTTTTGTGCCTCATTGTCATTTCGGCCAATGCTGAGTGTTTCATGAGAGTTATGATGAAAGTGCGAGTCGCCTCAAAAAGATTGTTACCGAAATGGGTTGGGGAGTTTTGAGGCGCG
>CAYNDM010000162.1:6505-7164 GCA_964395265.1 uncultured Bacteriovoracaceae bacterium | reverse complement strand
ACCAGAGGACCGCGCTCCTCAAGAGCGACCCACCCCCCTCCCCAGAGCTTCTCAGAGGCTTTACAGAGCCTTTGAGCCACTATGGGGCGATGCTGACTCTCGCTCGCCTCCAGTGGCTCGCACGACTGGCTGGTCGATTAGATAATACCGCGCGTCAAATTGCGCCTTCACAAGCCCCGTTGAAGGCAGTTTATCTCTCGAATTGGGCTCCAAAAGTTCAAAATTTATCTAAAAATAACAATAAGTTGGATTCGATTCATTTCACTGGACAAGACGCACTGCCTTCATTAGAACTTCTAGAACAAGCTTTTTGGACCCATCTGTCCGTGGTTGAACAAGCGGAGCTCAGAACGAGAACTTCCTTAGTGGGCCCTCACAGGGACGACTGGACGTTCTTTCTTGGCGACCGGGTATTGAAGGGGCATGGATCGCAAGGAGAAGTTCGATCCGCCCTTCTGGCTCTCAAGCTTTCGGAGATTGCGCTTTTTCAAGAACGGACGGGACATAGGCCTCTCCTCCTTCTGGACGATTTTTCTTCCGAGTTGGATCAGGATAGGCGCGAGTTTCTTTTGCGCTTTTTGAAGGAGACGGGCCTTCAGGTGTTTGTGACGACCACGGAAGTTACGTCCCATTCGGGCACGCATTTCAAGGTGTCCAAT
>CAYNDM010000162.1:5049-6495 GCA_964395265.1 uncultured Bacteriovoracaceae bacterium | reverse complement strand
TCTCGGGCAAGGACACAGAGAAGAAGGAGTTTATGGCAACAGAACAGAGTAATCATCCCGCTCAAACCAATAACGATTACTCGGCGGACAAGATCAAGATTCTCGAAGGGCTCGAAGCCGTTCGCAAGCGTCCTGGGATGTACATCGGTGACACCAGCGTCAAGGGCCTGCATCACTGCGTGTATGAGATCGTCGATAACTCGATCGACGAGGCTCTTGCGGGATTCGCGGATACCATCAACGTCACGATTCACGTCGATAACAGCGTCACGGTCGAAGACAATGGCCGCGGCATTCCGGTCGGGATGCATAGCTCGGGGATCTCCGCGGTCGAAGTCGTCATGACCAAGCTCCACGCGGGTGGAAAGTTCAATGAGGCAGGTGGCGCCTACAAGGTTTCTGGAGGGCTGCACGGAGTTGGCGCGGCTGTGGTCAATGCGCTTTCGGAACTTCTTCACGTCGAGGTCAGGCAAGGCGGCAAAGTCTACAAGCAATCTTACAAGCGAGGAACTCCGCTTGGTCCGCTCAAGGAGATTGGGGTCACCGACAAGCAAGGAACGGTGACGACCTTCAAGCCCGACCCGGAGATTTTCGAGACGGTTGAATTCAGCGCCGATGTTCTGGCAGGGCGGCTTCGCGAACTCGCGTTCCTGAATACGGGGATCCGCATCAGCCTGACCGATGAGCGACAGGAGCCGGCCAAAGTACAGAATTTTCATTACGAGGGCGGACTTTCCCAATTCGTCGAGCATATGAACAAATCGAAGCAAAAGCTTCACGATCAGGTGATCGCTTTTTCTTCCGAGAAGGATCATCTGGTGCTCGACGTCGCCATGCAGTGGAACGATTCGTATTCCGAGACCATCACGTCCTACGTGAACAACATCAATACGATCGAAGGCGGCACTCACGTATCCGGATTCAGGAATGCCCTCACCAGGGCGGTGAATCGATACGCGAACGAGTCAGGACTCAACAAGAACCTGAAAGAGTCGCTCACGGGCGAGGACATCAGAGAGGGGCTGGCGTGCGTGATCAGCGTGAAAGTGCCGGAACCCCAGTTCGAAGGGCAGACCAAGACCAAGCTCGGAAACAGCGAGGTCGAAGGATTCGTCAACGGGGTCGTTTACGAGAAAATGACAGAGTTCCTCGAGCAGCACCCCGCCATCGCCAAAAAAGTCATCCAGAAAGTCATCGACTCCGCGCTTGCGCGAATCGCGGCCAGAAAAGCCCGTGATCTCACCCGCCGAAAAACGGCTTTGGACTTCGGTGGCCTCCCCGGAAAGATGGCCGATTGCCAGGAAAAAGACCCCGCCCTCTGCGAGATTTTTCTGGTCGAGGGCGATAGCGCCGGTGGATCCGCGAAACAAGGCCGCGACAGAAGAAACCAGGCGATCCTTCCGTTGAAGGGCAAGATCCTCAACGTCGAAAAGGCGCGCTTCGACA
>CAYNDM010000162.1:0-5039 GCA_964395265.1 uncultured Bacteriovoracaceae bacterium | reverse complement strand
GATCCAGGCCTTGGGCGCGGGTATCGGGAAAGATGATTTCGACATCAACAAGATCCGTTACCACAAGATCGTCATCATGACCGACGCGGACGTAGACGGATCCCATATCCGCACGCTCCTTCTGACGTTCTTCTATCGCCAGATGCCTATCGTGGTTGAAAAAGGGTATTTGTACATCGCTCAGCCTCCTCTCTACAAAGTGAAGAAGGGGCAGAAGGAGCGCTACCTGAAGAACGAACAGGAGCTTTCGGAGTATCTTTTGACCAGCGGGCTGGACGGCGTGACGATTCGAAACGCCGACGGCGATCTGCCTCCCAGCGCGGTTATCGCTTCGCTGAAGTCCGCTACCCGTCTCGCGAAGGCCATTGATCGGCAAGCGCGGAAGGTCCACCCTGAGGTCCTTCGTCGCTTGATTTCCTACGGCTTGAACAACGACACGCTTCTTTCGAAAGAAGCGCTTGAGAGTGTCTTGTCCCGAATCGCCGAGGAAGTGAAGGACATGGAGATTCGCTTCGAATACAGCCTCTCGCAGGATCCGGAGCACAACACTTGGGCCGCGAACCTAAAAAGCCTCATTCACGGCTCCATGAAGTCCGCGTTGCTGAACTCGGCCCTGGTCGAATCGCCCGAATATGAGGAGCTGCAGAAGCACGCGAAGGCGATGGAGGCCATGGGCAAGGGGCCGTATGAGGTCGTGAGTGACGGCAAAGTCATCGAGACGGCGAAAAACGGAGAAGAGCTCGCGATCAAGATCACTGAACGGGCCAAGAACGGCATGAACGTCCAGCGGTACAAAGGATTGGGAGAGATGAATCCCGAGCAGCTTTGGGAAACGACCATGGATCCTGCACGACGTACCCTCCTGAAGGTGAGTGTCGAGGACGCTGTCGAAGCCGACGGGATTTTCTCCGTGCTGATGGGTGACCAGGTCGAGCCGAGACGCCAGTTCATCGAGGAAAACGCGCTTCGAGTGAGGAATCTGGACGTATGACGTATTCGCGTTTCCTCGGTATCGGATCCTACGTGCCGCCAAGGGTCTGGACCAACCAGGACCTAACCCGGCTCATGGATACTTCCGACGAATGGATCCAACAGCGGACGGGGATCAAGCAGCGGCATTGGGTCGAAGGCACCACGACGACTTCGGATCTAGCGCTTGAAGCCTCGAAAAGGGCGCTCGAGTCGGCGAACGTGAAGAAGGAAGAGATCGATCTGATCATTTTGGCCACGTTGAGCCCGGACCACGATTTCCCCGGGACAGCTTGCTTTCTCCAGGCGAAGCTCGGAGTCCCCGGTATCCCGGCGATTTATTTACGCCGTTTCGGTCGCCGACAGTTTCATCCGGAGCGGCATGTACCGAAAGATCTTGGTTGTCGGGGCGGAGGTTCATTCGAAGGGCCTCGATAAGTCGACGCGAGGTAGAGACATCGCGGTCCTGTTCGGCGATGGGGCGGGAGCCGCGGTCATCGGCGCGGTGGACGGAACCCCTGGGCCTCGCGATTCCAGGATTCTTTCCACTCACCTTCATGCCGACGGAAATTTCGCCAGAGAGCTCTGGCTGCAGGCTCCCTCGTATGCCTACGATCACGATCGGATCACCCCGGAGGTTCTCGAGCGCGGCGAGCACTTCCCGAAAATGAACGGAAAATCAGTTTTCATGCATGCGGTGAAGCGCATGCCCGAAGCCGTGATCGAAGCCCTTGCGGCGAATGGCCTCAAGATGGATGACATCGATCTTTTCGTTTTCCATCAGGCCAATATCCGGATCAACGAGATGGTCGCCAAGCAGCTGGCGATTCCGGCAGAAAAGGTCTTCAACACGATTGACCGATTTGGAAACACGACCGCCGCCACCATTCCCCTCGGGATGGATGAGGCGGTGAAATCAGGAAAGCTCAAGCCGGGGATGCTTGTGGCATCAGCCGCGTTTGGAAGCGGCTTCACCTGGGGTTCGATGCTGATCCGCTGGTGATAGCCCTACGGAAGACTGAATTATGAGTGAATTGGAATCACAGGACAAAAACACGATTGTAGTCAACATCGAAGACGAAATGAGGGGAGCATACCTCGATTACGCCATGAGCGTTATCGTGGGGCGCGCGCTGCCTGACGTACGGGACGGGTTGAAGCCGGTTCATCGGCGAGTCCTATATGCGATGTATGACCTGGGAAACACCTACAACAAGGCTTACAAGAAATCGGCGCGCGTCGTCGGGGATGTGATCGGTAAGTATCACCCGCACGGCGATGTGGCGGTGTACGATACGATCGTTCGCATGGCCCAGGACTTCTCCCTCCGGTATCCTTTGATCGACGGTCAAGGGAACTTCGGTTCCATCGACGGCGACTCTCCGGCAGCCATGCGTTACACCGAAATCCGCATGGCTAGAATCACGGATGAGCTCCTTGCGGACATCGACAAGGAAACCGTGACGTTCGGTCCGAACTACGATGACAGCTTGACCGAGCCCTCGGTTCTTCCCACGAAGATCCCCAATCTGCTGGTGAACGGGTCATCGGGTATTGCCGTGGGTATGGCGACGAATATTCCCCCTCATAACCTCAGCGAAGTGATCGACGCGACTGTTTCGTTGATCGATAATCCGAACCAGGATTCCGTCGCTCTCATGAAGTTCGTCAAGGGACCGGATTTCCCGACCGCCGGCTATATCCTGAGCGGATCCGGGATCCGCGACGCTTATACGACAGGTCGCGGCTCGATCACCATCCGCGCGAAGACCGAGATCGAAACCTATAAGGGCGACCGCGAGCGCATCATCGTCACCGAGCTCCCTTATCAGGTCAATAAGGCGCGGCTGATCGAGAAGATCGCCGATCTGGTCCGGGACAAGAAGATCGAGGGAATCTCCGATCTGCGGGATGAATCCGACCGGACCGGCATGAGGATCGTGATCGAGATCAAAAAGGGCGAAAACTCGAACGTGATTCTCAATCGCCTCTACAAGCTGACCCAGCTTCAGGAGAATTTCGGTATCAACCTCCTGGCGATCCATCATAATCAGCCTAAGCTTTTCAATCTCCGGGACATGATTTGGGCGTTCATCGAGCACCGCAAGGACGTGGTGATCCGTCGCACGATCTACGAGCTTCGCAAAGCGGAGGCGAGAGCCCATATCTTGGAAGGGCTCAAGCGAGCAGTCGAGAACATCGACGAAGTGATCGCGCTGATCAAGGCAGCCAAGGGTCCGGAGGATGCTCGACTCGCGCTGATCGATCGTTTCAGCTTCACCGAGATCCAGTCTCAAGCCATCCTGGATATGAGGCTTCAGCGCCTCACCGGCCTGGAGCGCGACAAGATCGTCGAGGAATACAAGCAGGTTCTCGCCCTCATCCAGGAGCTCAAGCGTATCCTGGGCAGCGAGGCCGCCGTATATGAACTGGTGAAAAAAGAGCTGATGGAAGTCCGCGAGAAGTACGGCGATCAGCGGAGAACGGAGATCGTCCAAGACGTCTCCGGGGACTTCGATGTCGAAGACCTGATCGCCGAGGAAGACACGCTGGTTTCGATCACGCACAGCGGATACGTCAAGCGTACGGATCCTAACGAGTTCAGGCGGCAAGGGCGCGGCGGCAAGGGCGTGCGCGGTGTGGCCACGGGCGAGGAAGATTTCGTGACGGCGATCTATCACACCAACACCCTGAGCTACCTTCTTTGCTTCACGGATCGCGGGCGTCTCTACTGGCTTAAGGTTTATCGCGTACCCGAGGCAAGCCGGGCGGCGCGAGGCAAAGCGATCGTCAACTTGGTGGCCCTCTCGCCAGGGGAGAAGATCAAAGCGATCCTCCCGGTTCGTGAGTTCAAGGATGACGAGTACGTGGTGATGGTCACGAAAGCGGGGGTGATCAAGAAGACCTCCCTTAGCGAGTTCAAGAACGTCCGCAACACGGGCCTGATCGCCGTTTCGATTGACCAAGGTGACGAGCTGGTCGCCGCCAAGCTGACGAAGGGGGATAACGACATTTTCCTTTGCTCCAAAGACGGGATGTCGATCCGCTTTTCCGAAAAGGACGTCCGTCCCATGGGCCGCTCCGCTCGCGGTGTGATCGGGATGAGCCTGGATGAGGGCGATCGAGTGGTAGCGATGGAAGTCCTGGATGCGGGCGACGGCTCGACCCAGTACGAGCTTCTGACGATTACCGAAGGAGGCTACGGCAAGAGAACTCCCGTGTCCGAATATCGGGTGCAGAGCCGAGGTGGGAAAGGGATCATTACCATGAAAACGACCGACCGAGGCGGTTCGGTCATGGGATCGCGTCAAGTCCTTCCGAAAGACGACGTCATGCTGGTCTCGAACAAGGGCCAGATGATCCGGGTGAATGTCGGAGGAATTTCCGAGCAAGGCCGCAATACGCAAGGAGTGCGGGTTATGACCATGTCCCCGGGCGAAAAAGTGGTATCCTTTGAGTATATGGCGGAGAACTCGGAGACCGGCGACGGAGCCGGCTCTCCAGGGCTGAACGGAAATGGCCGAACGGATCAGGAAGTTCCAAGTGGTGGCGGAGAGACGGTTCATTAAAAGTCTCATGGCGAGGCTCTTGATCGGAGCCGTGCTGCTGGGCGGTTGCAGCCTCAACAGCATAAAAAGCAGATACATCCTCGCCGAGAAGCTCTGGGCCGATCAAAAATACGCTGCTGCGGTCGCCGAGTTCGAAAAGGTGATCTCAAAAGATCCCCGTGGAAAACTGGGGCTCCAGGCTCTTTACCGGGCCGCGATGACCCAGACTCTCTACCTTGGACAGCACGCGGATGCCGTGAAGAAATTCCGGGCGTTCGTCGAGCTTAGCGGGAACACGCAATCCGCCTGGGAGGCCCAGCTCCAGATCGGCGAGATTCTGTTCACGACGACCGAGCAATACGAGCAGGCAATCCATCATTACCGTGCCCTCCTCTCCCAGCGACCCGACTCGCCTGAGGCCCCGGAACAGCTCTTTCGGATCGCCAAAAGCCATTTTTTCCTGTGGCAGTTCTCCGAAGCGGTCCAAGCCTATGAGGAAATCATGAAGAAGTACCCGAATAC
>CAYNDM010000161.1:1335-7171 GCA_964395265.1 uncultured Bacteriovoracaceae bacterium | reverse complement strand
CGCCAATACTCGAATTTACCCCCTTGCTTCTTTGGGGGCGTCCACAGATGCCATTCGGGCAGAAAGTCGGGTTCGGCAGTGGCGCCGACGCTCGCATAGGCCCGCACGTCGTCGGACAGGGCCTTGTCGATGCGGATTTCTCCGTAGACGTCGCCTAGCCCAAATCGCCGCTCTGCCTGCGCCTGCCCCGAGAGTGCGGTGTCGGAGGACAATTCGTGCCTAAGTTGGATCGCGAGTTTCCGCCAATCGGAGCGATCGCCCTCGAGCGCGCTATAGCTACCGTCAATGTCGAAGCGCCATGTACGATCGGCCATCGATGCCACCGTGAGCTGCGCGCGCAACGCATCGGCCGCGGCATAGTCTCCCGGAATTTGCTCAAGCTCGACGAGCGCCGCGGCCCTGTCGCCGCGCCGCTGCGCGATCAAGGCCAGCCCCAGCCGGGCGTCCGCGTAGTCGGGCGCGGCTGCCAAGGTTGCCCGGAACGACTGCTCGGCTTCAGCAAGCCGTCCGAGCGCGAGCAGCGCGAAACCGAGTTGCAGCCTCGCATCGACATTGCCGGGATCGGCTTCGAGCAGCGGGCGGAGCAAGGCGACGGCCTGTTCGGGATCACCAGCGCGGCGCGCTTCAACGGCCTCCTCGTATGGATTGACCTGCGCCAGGGCCGGCAGAGGCAAACTCAGGACGAGCAAGCAGGAAATGCCGGTTCTCACTCGCTCCCTCCGACAAGCTTCGTGAGCCGCATGATCAGCTCTTCGGGGATGAACGGTTTGACCACGTAATCGTTCGCGCCGAGCGCAAGCCCCGACAGGACGTCGGACTCCGCCTTGCGCGCGGTGAGCATTACGACGGGTATGCCAGCCGTCGCCGGATCGGCGCGAAGTCGGCGAAGAACCTCGTAGCCGTCGACCACCGGCATCATCGCGTCGAGTACGACGGCATCGGGCGCTTCGCGCCGCGCGATCTCCAGCGCCTCGCCCCCATCGCGAGCTACGAGCACGCCGAAGCCGCGCAGTCCCAGCCGAAATTCGAGAAGCTCCACGAGCAACGGATCGTCGTCGCAGACCAATATCGTCCTACTTGCACCCATCGGCGTTTCGCGTCCCGTTTGTCTTTGCGAGGGGTCAGCAACGCCCATGACACAGGCGAAGAGCAACCTCCAACGCGTTAACCTGGCTCGAACAACGGTCGCTCGCGGTTTGGCAACGGCTGAGCCAGCATTTTGAACCACCCAAACTCCTGCGTCCGCTTCGTGGCGCGTCGGGATCCAGACTGAATGGCTCACGAGGCGTGAAGGTTTGACCGGCTCGCCTATGGCTCAAACAGTCGGGTCGGCCGAAGTCCGATGAGTACGAACGTCGGCCATGCGGGCCCCCATCCTCGCTCGTTCAACCGAGATGAGCCTCATCGAACCAAAGGCACTGAATCTCCCAATGATTACAGTGCCCATCATATTCATGTCGGGCGCGCCACTTCCAAAATCAGCGGACTCGAGCCGTTATCCAAGTCACCCGACAGGATGAAGATGGGCACCCGCGGCGCACCGTCGACTTTCCGACGCCTCACGGCGTCCGAAACTCTAAACGTAAGCGGACCGTCCGGTCTTTGCGCGATGTGAGCAAAAAACCGACATCGGCTCGCAGTTTCCTCAGCGTACCTGCTCCGGCCCCATAAACGAGCGCGCTCTCAACAACGTCATTCAGCCGCTCGCGGCATCAGGGGGGTGAGGTCGTTTTTGCATGGTTCCACAACTGATGACGCGAGCTAGTTCGTGGCCCGCTGCAATGCGGTAAACAAACCGCCAATGATGAGTTTGGCTTCTGCCTCATCAGTTCAATGGCCGTGATAGAGCGCAGCCCAATGTTTTGGGCAGTGCCCAATTTGCGCTTCGTTCGCCGCGTCGTGCCGCGATTGGTCAATTTCATCCCGAGCCACTTCCGACTGCAATGCTCCGCGCGGTTTACGTTCCTGCCCGCTCTTCGGCCTCGATTGTTGGACGGATCGGACCGTATTTCGCCGATGTGCAACCTATTGGGCCCACACACGTTTACGACCGAACCGGGCGGGAAGCATGACGCAGCTACCAAGCATCATCAGCCTCGATGAACGTTGTCCCATCAACGACACGGGAGCGCATCTCCCTGGCAGGTATTCCGAAGCCGCGAGGGAACTTCATGGTCACTGATCCCCTGAAGTCGGAGGCGATCTCCTCAGGTGAGCCCTCCGCACTCGGATCCAACTTGGCGACTAGGCTAGCGGCCTTGGTCGAGCTCAATGACCGCTTCCGCGAACTGGAAGACCCGGTAGAGATCGCATATGCTGCTGCGGAGGTTCTCGGCCGGAACCTCAACGTCAGCCGCGCGGGGTACGGGACGATCGATCCTGAGGCTGAGACGATCACCATCGAGCGCGACTGGAACGCTGCCGGAATTCAGAGTCTCGCTGGCGCACTGCATTTCCGAGACTTTGGTTCGTATATCGACGACCTGAAGATGGGCAGGACCGTCGTCTTCGCGGATGCGGAGAAAGACCCGCGTACCGCGGATACAGCGGAGGCGCTCAAGGCAATAAGCGCGCAATCGGTGGTAAACATGCCGGTGAACGAGCAGGGCGGCCTCGTTGCGCTCCTTTACCTTAACCACGCAACCGCACGGGAATGGAGCAAGGACGAACTCGATTTCATTCGCGACGTGGCCGATCGAACCCGAGCGGTAGTGGAGCGCCGCCGTGTGGAGCTGGAGCTCAAGGAAAGCGCAGAACGATTTCGAACGGTCTTCGAGAACGCCGCGGTAGGAATGATCGAGATCGATGCCGATTGGCGGATACTCGGGGCGAACGCGGCATATTGCGACACGGTCGGAATACAGCAAGCCGACTGATCGAGCGAAGCTGCCTGGCGTTCACGCATGAGGACGATATCGAGCTCAGCCAAAACGCTTTGCGCCGGGCCGCACTGGGATCCAAGGGCGAGCGGATCAGCTTTGAGAAGCGCTACGTCCGCAGCGACGGCCGCGAGGTCTGGATCCGGAGCGACCTCGCCAAGATCAGCGGGAATGGCCCGACCGCCCGCTTCCTAAAGATCGTGGAGGACATCACCCAGGCCAAAAGGACCCAAGAGGCGCTCGAGGAGCAGCAGCAGATGCTCGAGACGCTGAACCGGACGGGCGCCGCGCTGGCTGCGGAATTGGATACCGAGAAGGTGGTTCAGATCGTCACCGACGCGGGCGTCGGGCTGACGGGGGCGGCTTTCGGCGCCTTCTTCTACAACGTGATCGACGAGCAGGGTGACGCCCCGATGCTCTACGCGCTGTCCGGCGCCGACAGGGCCGACTTCGATCAGTTCGGCCATCCGCGCGCGACGGTCGTCTTCACCCCTACATTCAAGGGGGAGAGCATCGTGCGCTCGGACGACATCACTGCAGACCCGCGCTACGGCCAGAACCCGCCCCACAACGGCGTGCCGAAAAACCACCGGCCGGTCAGAAGCTACCTTGCCGTGCCGGTCACCTCGCGCTCCGGCGAGGTGATCGGCGGTCTGTTCTTCGGTCATCCGGACATCGGCGTTTTCACCGACGGCTCGGAGCGGCTGATGGTCGGTCTGGCCGGACAAGCAGCAGTGGCGCTCGACAATGCGCGCCTGTTCCAGGCTGCCCAGCGTGCAAACCAGACCCTCGAGCAACGGGTGGAGGAGCGCACGCGGGAGCTCGAACAGGTCAACGAAGCCCTGCGCCAAGCGCAGAAGATGGAAGCTGTGGGCCAGCTGACCGGGGGCATCGCCCACGACTTCAACAACCTGCTGGCCGGGATCAGTGGAAGCCTGGAACTCGTCGAGCGCCGGATCGCCCAAGAGCGAACGGAAGGCATAGAACGATTCCTCAACGGTGCACGAACGTCTGCCCAGCGCGCCGCAGCCTTGACGCAACGCCTGCTGGCGTTCTCGCGCCGGCAGACGATCCGAAACCCACCGACGTGAACCGGCTCGTGCTGGGCATGGAAGACCTGATCCATCGGACTGTAGGCCCCGGGATCAAGGTCGAAGTGGTGGGCGCAGCTGGCTTGTGGACGACCCTCGTCGATCAGGCGCAGCTGGAAAGCTCATTGCTCAATCTGGCCATCAACGCCCGTGACGCCATGCCCGAGGGCGGGCGCCTCATCGTCGAGACGGCCAACAAGTGGCTCGACGAACGCGCGGCACGCGAACGTGACATTCCGCCGGGCCAATATATTTCGGTCTGCGTCACCAACACCGGGACGGGCATCCCCAAGAACATTGCCGACCGGATCTTCGACCCGTTCTTCACGACCAAGCCCATCGGGCAGGGAACGGGCCTGGGCCTCTCCATGATCCATGGTTTCGTGCGGCAATCGGGCGGACAGGTGCGCGTCTACAGCGAACCTGGCCACGGCACGACAATGTGCCTCTATCTGCCCCGCTACGTGGGTGAGCCGGCTGACGATGAACGGCTCCTCCCAGGCGAAATCCAGGAGCTCGGCGCCGGCGAGCCCGTGCTCGTGATCGACGACGAGCCGACCGTGCGGATGCTGATCGTCGATATTCTCGAGGAAGCCGGCTACACGGCTCTCGAAGCTGAGGACGGCCCGTCCGCGCTCAAGGTCCTGCAGTCAGGCACAAAGGTCGCCCTCCTCATCACCGACGTTGGACTTCCTGGCGGGCTGAACGGGCGGCAGGTAGCCGACGCCGCGCGGGACCTTCAGCCGGGCCTGAAGGTCCTGTTCATAACTGGTTACGCAGAGAACGCTGCCATCTCGGGCGGTCACCTGGATCCCGGGATGGCGGTGATGACAAAGCCCTTCGTGATGACCGAACTGGCCAACAAGATCACCGAGATGATCGACTGTTAGCGTGTCGCGACACGCGCCCAGAGAGCAGTCATCAAACTGTAGATTTCGCGCTTCCGAATCACAGAGAACGGGCTCGATGCCAAGCTCTCTGCAGCAGGCGATAGCTCGGAATCCTAGTGTAACCTGCGGCGAACGCAGTCACGCAGAAGTCGCCGTTCCGCTTCGAGCAGATCGAGAAAGACGCGACGTTCGTCGTTATCGCGGGCGCGCTTGAGCGCCTTCTGGAACCGTCCGATGTTCGCCTTGGCAATGAACTCGTTCATGGCACCCTCCTGCATAAGAGCAGCCCACCATACGAGTCAGTGGCTACCCGCGGGAGAGGGGACTTTCCCTAGGACGATTCACTGCTCAGGCGCGAAGGGAGGTTTAATGGGGTCTGGTAAAACGCGTCGTGAAGCGGGTTGTCGTTGAGCGTGATCTCGCCGTAGGCGAGAGCCTTGCTGACGATGTGTGCCCTGTTTCGCGCCCTCAGCTTGTTGCGAATGTTTTCGACGTGATGTTCGACTGTGCGCGGGCTGAGGTTGGTGCGTTGCGCAACCTCCTTAGCGGAAAGGCCTCTAGCGATAAACACTAGGACCTCTCTCTCCCGCGACGAGAGGACTGGTCGATCGTCGTGTTCGAGCGTCAGCATGGTCACTCTCTCCGTGTAATGGTTCTTGGAGGCGACCCGCTTTATTAACCGTCGTGTAACATCGCGAATACGTATTTTCCACAATTTCTGATGATAGCGCTACCAAGATTTAGCAACGCGAGGGCGTTCTGAATGAGCCAGTTGCTAAGGAACCGACAGCACTGAAATTCGGAAGCTATCCGAAAACTACGCCGACTCGATGTTTCGTTTCGCGTTCGCGGCAGCGACAGATCTGCGTCCAGTAAGTAGTTTTTCCCCGCAATCTCCCCCGGCTCGCCTGCCAGGATTTTAAGCCCCGTAATCATCGGAATGGCGACCTTGAGCGGTTTGGCGGATCATTCCGTT
>CAYNDM010000161.1:0-1325 GCA_964395265.1 uncultured Bacteriovoracaceae bacterium | reverse complement strand
CCCTCGAGCGATGAGAACTAGGACCTCCCTCTCGCGCGAGGAAAGCATGGGCCGATCGTCGTGTTCGAGTGTCAGCATGGTCGCCTCTTTGAACTGGATCTTACTTACTGTTCTTGGGAGCCGACCCGGTTTATTTGGCGCCATATATCATCGCAGATAGGTAGTTTCCACCATTTCCGATGATAGCGCTACCAGCGCCGAGCATAATGGACCTCTGCCATCAGCGGGCGGGTTTGGCGGATTAGAGATTGTTGAGCTCAGCAAACCATCCGAAAACTACGCGCCTGCGATGTTTTGTTTCAAATCTGCGAACAGCCTTAGATCTGCAATTAGTGAGTATTTTTTCCCCGCAATCTCCCCCGGCTCGCCAGCCAGGATTTTAACCCCCGTATTCGTCTGAATGGCGACCCCGACCGATTTGGCGGATCATCCCGTTCGAACAGTCCGGCAGCACGAGTCGCAATTGACCCGGCGGCGACACAACAAATGATGGAGAGGAGCGCGCGCACCCCAGACAGCGCGTGCCCGATCCCCACAAACCGAGCGGCGATGGCAGCCACTTGCTGCAGGTCGTCACCGGGAGGGCGAAAGCAGTGCTTTCGTCAGCGAGATCGCGCGGCCTGTCGGCCGGCGAGCCATGTGAGCGATAAAGGAGTGACGTCATGCGAAAGTTACAACTGTTTGGCGGGGCCGCTGCGGTCGCCCTGCTAACCCTGTCGAGCCCTAGCTTTGCCCAGGGAGGCGGCTCGGTCGACGATGTCGACATCGATTACTACAACGACCTCAATGCCGAGATTTCGGTCGAAGTCGACTACGAGAAAGACGTCGTGCTCTTCGGCGGCGCGTTGTTGGCCGGTTTCATTCAGGTCGATTCGTCGGCGGTTTCGCTCGTCGACAGCAAGCAAGTCCTGCACGAGAACGATGTGAACTTCCGCGAGGAAAACTGGATCGCCGGCGCCAACGGCTACGTCGATCCAGCGTTCGGACCCGGTCGGGAACAGGACGCCACCACGCTCGATGGGAATGGAGCGGATCCATATGTTCGCCGGGGCTTCACCCCGACCGGACGCATCGAGTCGGGCTACTTCGTCCCCGTGCTGAACAGGGTCGAAACACTCAACGTGACCGGGGTGACCGGTAACGTCGGGGCGAACTTTGCTGCCGGTTATAACAACCAGCAGGAAAACATCGCTGCCCTGGCAACGTCAACCTTCGACCCGGGCGCGCTTGAAACAGGCGAGGTCGACACGCGCGGCGGCTGGGCCGAAGCGAGCACAATGGCGCTCCAGGCGCTCGAGGATAACTATTTCGGTCCCAACCTCGAC
>CAYNDM010000160.1:0-7201 GCA_964395265.1 uncultured Bacteriovoracaceae bacterium | reverse complement strand
CTCAGAACAGTTATAGGATAAAGCGGGAAGGCGAGATGGCGCTTTAAGTGCGCAAGCAGGCATTTCCGCGGTTTTGGAGATTCAATGAGCTGGGAACCGCTCCCAACCACCGAGACTCCCCTCCACCTCACAAAACCAGCTCGTTTCCAAGCCCGGCACCACGAAGGGTGAGGTGTGTGTGATTGGATGCAGTCTTACCCGACAGGTTTACCCCTGTGCAAGGCTGAATTGGTAGACTGTTTTTATACACTATTCTACAGGTATCCCACTAAGCTCAGATTCAGCTCCCGACCTACCGGACGATAGCCTTTCTGGACCTCGATCGGCCGATCCATCACGTTTTGAACCGTTCCCCGAAGCTCAATTCGACGCCCAGCTTCGAACCCCGAAATAAAATCGAATGTGGTGGCCGCACTGAGATCCAAGACCCCAACAGAGGGCAATCGCCCGGCGCTGGCCGTAAAATCCGCCTGGCTCATCAATCGAACAGCGGCGCTCAGCGACCAACGAGACGGAGCCTGCTGCGAATGCACGCTTAGGCCCAGGACATCCGTGACGCCGGGGAGATAGGGAAACCCAAGCCCCGTCCGGTCGATTCTCGATGCAGCCACGGTCAGCCCATTCGAGATCGACAACCAGCCCAGAGCAAGGAAATCGACCTCGTGCATCAGCGCCCCCAACCGCCCCATGCCTTGATTCCGAACGATGTAATAGCCATCGGGATCCTGAGTGGTGACCTGAATCTCCTGCCGAAGCTGTCCCACCGCTTGCACCGTGCTTCTCAGGCGCTCGCCTCGAAACTCATGCCCTAGGATCCAGGTGTAATCCTTTTCGGGACGCAGAGAGGGGTTCCCACGAGCGAAGCTCGCATCAAAGTATCGATGGCTCAGCGAAGGGAACTTCCTGAAATAACTCCATCGGCTGAAAAGGGAGTTTCTAGAATCAAGAGCCAACTTCGCACCCAGGCTTCCCGCCGGCAGGACGCCCATCCGAGACACGGAGCTCACCTGTAACAAAGGCTCGATCAGCCAGCTTCCCATTTCGATCACCCGGCTTCCCTGAAGAGCAAGATAGGTCTCTGTCGGGGGACGTTGATCGATTTTCGTGAAGCCGGCGTAACGAAGGGAAGCTCCAAGCTTCCAGTTTTCGATCAAAAGCGCGTTCTCGAATCCCGCGTGGCGAACATGATTGCGGGCTTGATCCCAAGGGTGATCCGAATCGTCCAATTTGAAATAGCTGGCGTCGAAGTAGAGACTCGATTTGAGAAGCGCCTCGTCCAGTCTGGTATCCAACTGAGCCACCGGGATCATCCGGGCGCTCAGCTGCCTAGCATTCGGCGTAGGATATGAAATGAATCCATCGGGCTGAGATTCCTGACTTGTCCCTAAGAGGTGAAATCTCGCAGTGACCCGAGGCGAGATCTCGCGTACGACACTGATGACCCCCGCTGGGCCACTGCTAAGCCCTTCGTTGTAGCCCACTACCGCGGCCACTCCAGAGTTCGACTTCCCGGCAAGCGACATGTGCAGAAGCCCTGCTCCCGAATAGCCTTGGGTAAAGCGAAAGACCGGCTCTTCGCTCGAATCCAAGGCAGCCTGACTCCAAGGAATGAGCGTCAAGCTGCCTGAGGCGGCTCGAGGCTCGAAACCTCCGAGCGCCGGACCGTTTTGATAGGGATATGAAGACCAGAGGAATTGAGGAAAAGCCGAGAAGTCAAAACCAAGTCCCTCAGCAGGGTTCAATGGCACTCCCAGCGCCGATACCGATGTATCGTCGGCCGTGACTCCGAGCCCGATGAACTGCGATACGTTGCCCGGCCGTCCCGAATCCGAGATCGGAAGCGCGAGCTCCGAGTAGAGGCTCCGCTGAAGACCTCCAGTGCCTGAGTTCATCCGCACTTCGGAGGAACGCGAAGGAACGACAGGATCGTCTCTCAGCACGTCTAATGGCGAAGCATTCACCACGACTGGCGCGAGCTTCCAAACAGAATCGTTAGCGACAGTGATGTGCGGCGCGATAGCGCCGATGAACAAAAGACAAAAAGGGATGAATCGATGAAAAAAAAGACAGGACATGGCTTCCTCCTCGGGAAATTCAAGCCTGCTGGGCGATCGGACTTGGGAAACTCAATCCCTCACCGTTGCGGGACAGTACCGGACTTGCACCGGATTTCCCCCAAACAGGCCGCTCAAAAACGAACTTCGATTCAGACATAAGCCACGAACCTTGTCAATGAGCTCTCAAACTCTTAAAGTAATTCCATAGTTCACCTAATTTGGAAATTTGGGACCTTCATGCTCCGGAACCGATTCAAGTACTCCCGCATCCTCGTCCTCTCCGGCGTTCTCGCAGCGGTCGCATTGCCCGCGACCGCTCAGGCTCCATTCCCCGAAGCGCCCCGATATCGGGTTTACGACGGGCCAGATCTCTTGGACGAACGGACCCAGCATTCCCTGGAGGTCCTGCTGGCGGAGCACTACCTGGCCACTGCGGAAGGGATCTACATCGCGGTCTTCGACGGGGTCGAAGGCTCGATCCTAGAGAGTGCTCGGAAGCTCTTTGCGCACTGGGGATTGAATCGCACTCTCAATAAGAACTCCGTTCTCCTGGTCGCGGACTGGAAGAAACGCAAGGCCGTTCTCCTGCCAGGCGTGGGTCTCGAGTCCCTTCTGACCACCGAAAAGATCGAAAAAATCGTCGATCGAACGCTCGAGCCCGGCTTGAAAGCCAGCCACGCCGATCGTGCGATCCAGGCCGCCTCGTTCGAAATTCTTGAAAGCCTAGAAAGCCCTCTGATCGCCAGCGGCCAGGCACTGAGCATCCTGGAACAGGGCGGATACGATCCCAAGTGGGTAGCCCCTGAGGAGCGAGCGCCTCAAGGCTGGAGCCTGCTTCTGCTCGCGGGCGTTCTCCTGTCCGGATTGGCGCTCTATCTCACCATCACCACCGGTGCCCACTATACCGCCGAAGGCTGGGTTCGAGACCGAGCCAGACTGGAGCCGCGCACCTGGCTCGCGCGGATGAAGGCACGGCGAAGGACAGGACAGGGCAGCTTTACTGGAGGAGGAACCGTTGGCAGCTGGTAACTCCAATAAGATCTCCCCGATCGTTCGCGCGATCGCCCAAGCCCAAAAAAGGACCACGGGCGAGATCCGGGTGCATATATCCAAGAGCTGGTTTGAGAGGGACGCGTTCGCCAACGCTCAAAGAGTCTTCACGCTCTATGGCATGGGAAAGACCCGTTATCGAAACGCCGTACTCCTGTATATCAACCTGCATACCCGCAAGTTCGCGATATTGGGTGACGAAGCAGTCCACCGCGAAGTCGGGCAAACTTATTGGGAAGAGCTCGCAAAAGGCCTGAGAGAAGACCTGCTCTCGACTCATTTCGAAAACGCGATCGCAATAGCCGTTCGGATCATCGGGCTCACGCTAGAGCGCTACTTCCCTTCTGAAGCGCAACTTGGGTCCAGCGGCGAAGAGCTTAGCCCCTAGTTGGAATTCTGACGCTGGCATTGACTGAAATCCGTCGGTGCGAGTTCTGTCTTGAACAGGTAAACTCAATAAATGCCGGCGGGAGCGCCGGATCCAGAGCGAGGACCCGATATGAGACTCAAGAACAGGATTCAGTTGGCAGTCATCTGTATCACCGTGGGCGTGGCCGCGGGATGCGCGCACGCTCCGAAAGTCCCTCCGATCACCGATCAGGAGATCCAGGAAGTCAGCTCGAGCTTTCCGAACTGGATCGTGGACGAGCTCAAACGTCAACGCCCGGGGACAACGAAGCATGCGGTCAAAGCCGTGAATACCCGGAAACTCTCCGATGACGAACTAGAGGTTCAATACGAGATGGAGTTCACCGAAAAAACCGAAGACGGCGACGAGGTCACCACGACCATTCAGTCCAAGGCCCTTCTCACCAAGGGCAGGGAGAATTTCAGCTACGACAAGAACGAGACCCTCGTGTACAAAATCAGCTTCAGCCAGGGCTCGACCATCACGGTGCCCGGAAAACCGTCGAAAGGGGAATAGGATCGTTGCAGCTGATCGACGTCCTGATCGTTCTCGCATTCGCCGCTTACGCGATCTACTCAGGAATCCGTGCCCATCCGAAAGCCTCGGAAAATCTCGAAGAATACTTCCTGGCCGGGAGATCCCTCACCGGTTGGCAGGCGGGAATCAGCATGGCGGCCACGCAATTCGCCGCCGACACTCCTCTTCTGGTCACGGGCCTCATCGCTACGGCCGGAATTTTTTCTCTGTGGAGACTGTGGATCTACGCTCTCGCCTTTCTTCTGATGGGATTCTTGCTCGCTCCAAGCTGGCGCAGGGCCAATGTCCTGACCGACGCCGAGCTGACTGAATTCCGCTACAGCTCTCGAACCGCAGCCTGGCTTAGGGCCGCCAAAGCGATCTACTTCGGAACGATTTTCAACTGCACCGTTCTCGCGATGGTCCTGCTCGCTGCCACCCGCGTGGCGGAACCCTTCTTGCTTTGGCATCAATGGCTTCCCGCTCAATTCTATCTTCCACTGATGAAATCGGTCATGGCTTTTGGGGTCCCGCTCACGGTGGCGCCTGATACAGCCTGGGATCTTTGGATCCTATCCACTGACAATCTCATCTCGATCGGAGCCCTGGTGCTCCTGACCCTCTTCTATTCGACAACAGGAGGACTGAGAAGCGTCGTAGCCACCGACTTCATCCAGTTCTGGATCGCCATCATGGCCAGTTTTTTCTTCGCTTGGTATGTCGTCGACCGCGCGGGTGGGCTCGCCGTCATCCCGAATCGGATCCAGGAGCTCTTCGCGCAAGGGGGCCCTGGAGGCATCACTCCCAGCGAAATCCTGGCGTTCACCCCTTCTCGCGCCAAAGAAGCATCCATCACGGTTTTGATCGTGTTCGGCATTCAATGGCTGACTCAGATGAACGCCGATGGCACCGGCTATCTTGCTCAGCGCTCGATGGCCTGCAGGACGGATCACGATGCGCGCAAAGCCACCGTGGTCTTTACTCTGGCGCAGATCCTTTTGCGCAGCCTGATCTGGCTGCCGCTGGGCCTGGGACTGCTCATCGTGTTCCCTCCCGATCCAAACCTGACGGGTTCACTGCTCGCGGCCGATCGCGAGGCCACATTCGTGAAGGGGATCGCTGAGCTTCTCCCTCCGGGCCTCAAGGGGCTCATGCTGGTCGGGATGCTGGCGGCACTGGCTTCGACAGTGGACACGCATCTGAACTGGGGATCCTCTTATTGGACGAACGATATCTTCAAACGATTCGTTTACCGAAGCTGGCTGAAGAAAGAGCCATCGAAACAAGCGTTGGTCTGGATTGCACGCGCCTCCAATGTCTTGATCCTGGTGATCGCGCTGTTGATCATGACCCAGCTGAAGTCGATCCAGACCGCTTGGCAGACCAGTCTGTTGCTAGGAGCCGGGATCGGAATCATCCTGGTTTTGCGGTGGATCTGGTGGAGGATCAACGGCCAGGGCGAGGCGGCGGCAATCGTCGCTTCGAGCCTTTTGGCCCCGACCCTGATTTTCCTGGTTCCGACTGAAAGCGAGGCAGTTAGGCTCTTGCTGATGGCGACGGGATCCACGGCAGTGGGAATCGTCGTCTCCCTTCTGTACAAACCAGAAGACATGGAAGCCCTAAAGCGCTTCTATATTCGCGTGCGCCCGCCCGGAATCTGGAGTCCAGTCGCCCGAGCGGCGGGGATTGATCCCCACGAAGGCAGAGTACGCATGATCAAGGCATTGGCAGCGACTTTCATCGCGGCATTCTCGATTTTCTGCCTATTGACCTCGATTGGATCACTCATCGCCGGCAGTCCCGCTCCAACCTGGTTCCAGCATCGCCCCTTGTGGATCGCGACCCTGTTTATCCTCGGGATCGGCCTGATTCCGATTTGGATCCGTTTGGGTTTCAAGCACCACGAGCATCATGAGCACCCCGAATGCCCTGGAACGGAGACCACACTCTAAGCGCGCAACGGGACCAATCCCTTAATTCCTGGCTTTACGCTCGAAGTATTGAAGGTCAACGAAGATCGCGGCAGCGAGGACCAAAGCTCTCTCGGAATGGCTCAATCCCGAATCGAAGTATTCGACGACGAAATCATCCCGGTCCGTGAGGACTTCAGAGAGAAGCCCCGACCAATTTTTCTTGACCACGGCCAGCTCTTTTCCGAATCGAACGAAGGGAAAGCTCCAGATCTTCCATAAGGGAGAAGAAACCCGCATCGACACTCGCCCACGCTCGTCTTCGACATCGAATCGCTTACTCAGAATGGAGAAGCGCTGCTGAATCGCGCCGATCCTCTCTCCCTCCGGCGTATGAACCTCCAGCCTCTGGAAAAGGAATCGAAAGGGATGACGAGCGACCAGTACTGGCTGTCGCTGCATATCGAAAATCTGGATCTCGAACGAGCGCCAATGCCCCAAGAATTGCCTCATCAGGAATCCAAAGATCCCCTTCTGTTGCTCCGCCGCGAACCCTACCGGTCGCTGGAGCTCATCCTGGATCCGGTATTTGTTTCGCGTCTCGAATCCGACCCACTCCCCGAGCTCGTGCACTTGCTTGACAAGGAGCTTGGAGTGTTGAGTCAGATCCTGTATCGCCGAAGCCTCGGTTTGCATCATTCTGGATCTCCTTGATGAAGAGCATAGCGGCCCGGTCGCATACCTCGCAACGGTTAGCTCGAGATTCGCTCCCTCGCCACACGCAGTCCAAGCGCGGCCCAGACAAGATAAACGATCAAAAAGATATGAGGAACAGCGAACCAGTGAACTTCAGCGGAATGAAGCATCAATAGAGGCCAAGTATAGGCTCCGATCGTAGCCAACGTCATCGCCAACGCGCTTCGCGCTCTCAACTCTTTGGAAGATCGAATCAACCAAGCCAAGAACAAGCCGGAAAAGAACATATGAAGAGCATTGAGCCGAAAGAATGCACGGACGTGATCGCTGTATCTGCCGACGGCAACTAAGCGAGTCGTACCCCTACGATCCTCTCCTCGCGCCAAGAAGGTCCCGATCTGATCGTCCCAGGCTAGTGCCCAGCTATCCAAGTAGGCCGCGATCTGCCAGAAGTGAAGGAGATAGCCGGCCACAATCCCCAGGCCTGTGACAAACGCTAACCCAAGCCCATATTTTAAATTCTTGACCTCGAGCCGCGGCTGCATGAGCGCACCTACAAGTGG
>CAYNDM010000159.1:0-7330 GCA_964395265.1 uncultured Bacteriovoracaceae bacterium | reverse complement strand
GTCGTGGGCCTGGCGCTTTTCTCCATCGGCGAGGTGACACATCGCCAGTCCGGAGAGCGCTTTGTCGTTGCGATTGTTGATGGCCAGCGCGTCCTCGAAATGCCTGCGGGCCTGGGCCCGATTGCCTTTCTGCAGATGAAGGGCCCCAAGGCTCGCGTGGACGGAGTCCGAGCTACCTTTGATGGCGATCGCCTTGGTGTAGTGCTCCTCGGCGCGATCCAGGCGATCCGAGCGCATCCAACAGTTGCCGCAGGCATGGTGAAGCTCGAATCGGGTATCGAGCGTGAGCTCCTTGAGGGTTAGCGTGCGCTCGAGGAGCTCTGCGGCCTGCTGGTCCTTCTTGGCGCGGATCAACAGGGCGGCGAAATGCTGGAAGGCCTCGAGGCTGGGATAGTAGGCAATCGACTCTTCGTAGCTTTTCTGGGCGTCGTCGTACTTTCCTTCGGCCTCGTCGCAGCGCCCGATCCAGTAGAGCGCGTGAGCCGATCTCTCTCCGGTCTGAAGGACGGCTTTGTAGATGTTGCGGGCCAGGGCGTATTCGCCGGCCGAGAAGAGCAGCTCTCCGTTCTTGAGAAGGTAGGGAAGGTTCAATTTGCCGTTGTTCAGGTAGATCCCGTCGAGGCTCGGCTTGCGGTCTTCCCCGCCCCGCTTTTGCCGGACGTGGATCAGGTAACTCACGGCGCTTTCGTCGTTCGAATCGAACTCCTCGAGCGCATCCTCGAGCGTGCGCACCCGAACCATCTTGTCGCCATGGGACGGAACGGGCAGGAGATCCACGATGTCGTATCCCCGCGCGGAGAGTTGGCTCTCAAGCGCCTTCTGAATCGCTTCACTGAGGTCTTTCATATTTTGTGATCCAATCCTTCGCCTGATTCCGGGACCCAGGTGCTCTTGAATTTATTCAGGGTCTGCTTGCTCTTGCGGGCGTCGGCCAGCTCCTTCATCAGGCTAGCCTGGTGCGCTTCGATGCGGCCGATGAGCTGCCGGTCCAGCTCCTGGATTCGCTCGATCATCCGATCCCGCTGTTCGATGAGCCCCAGTATCGCCGAGACGAGCTCGGGGGTCTTCTCTTGCGCGGTCAGCCCAGCGACCGCTTCATTGATCTTGCGGTCGAAGAGCTCCATCGCGCGGATCGCGGCATCCCTCTGCGCGGTGAACTCCTCGAGGCGCTCCAGCCTGTCTCCCTCAGCTAGAAAGCAGAACTCCTCGGTGAGGTCGAGGAACCGTTGAACACAGCGGTTCTTGCTTCTGATCAGCGACAGGACTCCCATGCTTATTCGTTGGCCTCCGCCGTCGAGCTCTTCATGGCCCCGGCTTTCTGGGCTTCCGCGACCGCGACTTTCCATGCGTCGAGGAGCGTCTCCAGGTTTTTTTGAACCGCGTTCAGCGGTTCCTTCGTGTTCGTCATGTTGGCCTTCACAAGCTGCTCGATCATGAAATTGTATAGTCGTTCGAGGTTCCGGGCAATGTCGCCGCCCACTTCGAAGTCGAGGGTGTTCAACAATTCATTGACGATGTCGTGGGCCTTGCCGATGGCCACGCCTTTGCCGGCAAGATCGCCTTTTTCGATGCAGATCGACGCTTTTTTGACGTTCTGGATCGCCGCCTCGTAGAGCATCAGGAGGATTTGCCCCCGGTTCGCCGTCTTCACCGCCATCTGTTTGTATTGTTTAGCCCCGTAGTTGTTCATGGCTCATTCTCCTCGGGTCATCCGCCCAAAAGCTGTGAAACGAGATTGCCTCCTCCACCCGCCGGCATCGCGGCTTGGAGGTACTGACCTTGCCTTTGCATGTTCGCGAGCGAGGATTGCAGGCGGGAGAATTGTCCCACCAGCGCATCCGTGCGCTGATCGATCCGCCGCTCCTTGTTCGCAATGTCCTGGTCGATTTTCTTGATCCTGTTTCGGATACCCGACTCGCGGGTGGAGAGCAGGCCGTCGGGCGCCCGGGTGTAGTTCCCGATCACCGTCCTGAGCTGCGAAGCGAAGCCGTGCGGGCCGGTGATGGCTTCGGAGATCGCGCTGAAATCGTCTTCGAGCGCTTTTTGGAACTTGTCCTGCTTGAAGGTCAGGACGCCTGACTTGTCGAACTCCACCCCGAGCTGATTGAGCCAGACATGCTTCCATTCGCCGGTCTTCTCGTCCTGGACCGGAAATCCCTCGTGGAGCAGGTTGCGCAGACGGTATTCCACCGATTGCAGCGAAGTATCGCCGGTGAACGTCGTTCGGGTGTCGCTCTTGTCGTCGACCTGGTTCTGCTTGTTGATGAAGTCGAGGATCCCGTTGACCTGGTCCACCAGGCCCTTCACCTTGCCCGCGATCTTCTCATAGTCTTCGGTGATGCTGATGGTGAATGGTGCATCCGGCCGCGCCTGCTTGAGATGCAGGTTCACGCCCTGGAGGAAATTCTCGATCTTGTTACTCTGGGCCTCGAGCTCGAAGCCGTCGAGCGCGATATAGGCGTTCCTGGCTTCGTGATCGTCCGCGATGTAGAAATCCTCGTACCCGTCGAGGAAGTAGAATTCGGGGAAGTGGATCGCGTCGTCCTGTCCGTCCTTCTTGCCGGTCAGGATCAGGCGCCAGGGCTTTTCGGGGTCGCTCCCGTCCTTGACCACGGAGGCTTGGATCGGGGATTTCGACTGGGCATTGATCAACCCCGCGATGCCGTGGAGGCTGGCGTTCTCGGCATCGACGAAGATTTCTGCGGTTTCGCCGTCACTCAGCTCGACGACCACGAAGCCAACTCCCAGGATCGGATCGGAGGGATCCGAGAACCCATTGGAAATGACTGATGTCCTCTCGGCCAGCTGATCGACCTGAAGCGAGTAGGTCCCGGGAACGGCGCGTTCCTTGTCGATGCTGACCTCGACGAAGCCCTTGCCGTCTCCAAGGTCGACTTTCAGCTCGCGGAACTTCCTGAAGTCAGTGAACTCGGCCAGCGTTTTGTCGAAACCTGAGAACTTCTGCTTGAACTCGTTGAAGAGCTTCAGCTTGGTCTCCTCGCGGGCCTTCTGAGCTTGCATGTTCTTGATGGGCTGGCTCTCGGCCTCGATGATGGCCTTGATCGCCGCCTGGAATTGACCCCCTCCGATGGGATCGAATTTCAAACCCACTGCAAGTCCTCCAGGTCATCTCCAGTCACCCATCCTGGGCAGGGAGAGACCTCCATTTTCAATTATGGATTGGGCGGAAGGGGCTGCCAATCGGCAGATTTTTCAGCGTATCGTCGTGTCTTTGACGTCGACGAACTTCCCGTTCTGGATGCTCAGCACGTTCAGGTCTCTGAGGAACTGGCCATCCTTGAAGGAAATCCTGCCGGTTACTCCCTGAAATCCGCTGATCGAAGCGAGGCGGTCCCGGACGCTGTCGCGGGTCCCGTTGGAGCTTTTCACCGCGCGTTCAAGAATCAGGCCAGCATCGTAGGCCAATGCCTCGATCTGGCCCGGCTGTTCTCCGAAGGTCTCCGTGTAACCGTCAACGAACTCACGGACCGGCTTGGACTGGCTTTCAGCGTAGAACGCGTCCACGAATGCCGCGCCGTTGGCGTAGCTCTGCGCGCGACTCAAAAGCTCCTGAGAATGCCAGGTCGAGATTCCGAGGAACTTCATCTGGTCGACGTCGCGATAGGCGAACGTGGGAAGGATCTGACCGACGACCTTGGGTTCGTCGGGAATGAAGACCGCTTGATAATCCACCACGGGCTTGAGAGCGAAATAGTGCTCCGTCTTGCGGGTACGGCGAGTGATCTTGTCCTGCTCGCGAAGCTTGGCCAGCTCGTCCAGCTCCCGCTTCCTGGCGTCGGCATAATAGAGCCCCGAAAGCTTGTCGACGACTCTCCTGAAGTCCGTCTCGCCGGGCTGATACGCTTCGATCCCGACCACCTCGCCGCCGAATTCCTCGAGCGCGTCCCAGAAGCTCTGGGAGTACTGCTCGCCGAACCTGTCGCGCGGATGAAGGATCGCGAACTTTCTCAGGCCGAGTTTTTGAACGGCGTAACGGGCGATTTCGTGGGCCTGCATCTTCGGAGTCAACCCGGATTGGAAAATGTAGTCTCCAGAGACCCCAAGCTGTTGGGCGAGCGGAATGAGCGGCAGCCCGAGCTCCTGCGCTCTCTGAGTCACCTGATCCACGCCTTTGCTCAGCAGAGGCCCGATCACGGCGACGACGTGATGCTTGAAATAGAGCCGGTTGAGCGCCTTCAGCGCCTGCTCGGGCTCTTCGCCGCTGTCCTCGATCACCAAGGTGAGATCGCTGTTGGGTCGGTCCGAGTTGAACACCCGCAATGCGAGCTCGATGGCTTGAAGGCTCCGCCTTCCGAATCTTTCGAACTTTCCCTTCATCGGGAGCAGCACGCCGATGGCGGCCTTGTCGACGACCTTTCGGCTTTCAAGCGATCTCAAAAGATCCGTGGCGTCGGCGTAATGGATCGAGCGGGGAAAACGGCTCACCAGGTCCCTTAAGTGAGCCTCGCCAGGCCCGGGCTTTCCCGAAGCCAGTTCCTGAGAGCCCAGGCGATAGAGCACCAGGTCGATCAAAGGAGCGTCTTCGAACTCCCGATAAAGATTTTCGAGGAGCGCGAGATCCGTGATGGATTTCAGGGATTCGTCAAGCTGGGTAATGAAGGTCCCCCGAAGATGCAGGCTGTCGAGCAGGCGGCTGAGCGCCAGGAATTGGCGGGCCGCTTCGAAATAGTTCTGGGTCTTATGGGCCAGACGCCCTCTCAGCGAATGGAACTTGACCTGAGTCTCCCTGTCGAGAAGGGAAGAATCGATTTGCGAGAGCGTGACCTCCGCGTCCTCGAACTGCTCGGCCTCGGTCTGAGCCGCGGCCAAGTTATAGAGGACATACTGCTTGAAGCCGTGGCTGGGGCTTGATTCGTAGGCCCGCTTGATCTGGTAAATGGCCTGAAGCGGCTTTCGCATCATCATGTACGAAAGGCCGTGCATGTTCCGCACGTGAGCGATCTGCGGGCTGTTGGGATATGTTTTCTCGAACTTGATCATCTTCTGGATCGCGGGTTCGAACGCGCCTTTGCTGAAAAGCGCCTGGATCTCGCGGTACGCAGCAGCTTCTTGTGGGGAAAGGCGAGGAGAGGGATCTTGTCTCGTGGGTTGAGGCTCGGGAGTGGGCGCTGGCTCGGCGGATTTCTTCTGACCTGTCGAACAGGCGTTGAGCAGCGAGAGGCAGATCGCGAGCGCCAGTGGGATCTTCGTGCGAGAAAGCGACATAAGCTAAGAATTATCTTAGAGCTTCCCGCAAAATCAAAGCCCTAATCCAAGAGTTTTGGATCTGTCCGCGCCTACGGTCGCCGCACCGCAGGTCGCATCGATCATCCGAAGAAATTCTTCACCTTCTCGAAGAATCGATGGTGCATGGGGTGCGACTCGCTTCCGAGCTCGTCGAAGCGCCTCAGCAGCTCCTTCTGCTCCGAAGAGAGTTTGGTCGGGGTCTCGAGCACGACGCGCACCAGCTGGTCGCCGCGGCCATAGGATCCCAGGCGCGGCATGCCCTTGCCCTTGAGACGGAGGATCTTGTGCGACTGCGTTCCAGGCGGGATCTTCATCGTGACCTTGCCGTCCAGCGTCGGTACCTCGATCTCCGCGCCCAGGGCTGCCTGGGCGAACGTGACCGGGACCTCACAGATGACGTCAAATTCCTCACGCTGGAAAAAGTCATTGGGAAGGATATTGATGACGACGTACAGGTCGCCTGGATGCCCGCCCCGTTCGCCGGCTTATCCCTCCCACCTCAGCATCAAACGCTGGCCCGTATCGACCCCGGCCGGGATCTTGACCGCGATCTGCGAGCGCTTGCGCACCTGTCCCGTGCCGCTGCAATTCGAGCAGGGGTTCGGGATCGTCTGGCCTTCACCGTTACACTTCGGACAAGGCCTGCTGATCGCGAAGAATCCCTGCTGAAAGCTGACCTCGCCTCGGCCATGGCATTGAGAACAGGTCTCGGGTTGAGTGCCGGGCTTCGCCCCGCTTCCCGAGCAAGTCTCGCAGGTCTCGCTCTTGGGGACGGTAATGATCTTCTCGGCGCCGAACGCGGCTTCCTCGAAAGTGATGTCGACCGCCGTTCGCAGATCAGCTCCCGGCCTCCCGGTTCGCCGGCGGCCGCGTCTTCCGCCGCCCATTCCCGCCGCGGCGCCGAAGATATCCCCGAAGATGTCCCCGAAAATGTCGTTCATCGAGGCGCCGGCGAAGCCCTCGAATCCGCCGAAGCCCGCGCCTCCCGCGCCTGCGGCATGCCCGAACTGGTCGTACATCTGGCGTTTCTGGGAATCCGACAGGACTTCGTATGCCTCCGAGAGCTCCTTGAATCGCTCTTCGGCCGCCTTGTCTCCCGGGTTTTTGTCGGGATGAAACTGGATCGCCAGCTTGCGGTAGGCCTTCTTGATCTCCTCCGCGCTCGCGCCTTTCGCGAGACCTAGGATTTCGTAATAATCACGCTTCGCCATAGATTTCCGAACTGCAATTCGAGCTTTTCCTTTGAAGAGCCCGGCCTCGCTCCATTGATTTCAGCAACCTTCGCGAAGGCTGCGATTCATACACGAAAATAGCGCCGGGGCTTCTACTGCGCCGGCGCTATCCTCATGCCTCCGATCGTCGCTTAGACCTCTTTGAAGTCAGCGTCGATCACATCGTCATCGGCTTTCTTCTTCTCTCCTCCGGCAGCGTGGCCATCGCCTCCCTGGGTCGCGCCATCCCCGCCGGGTTGCGCCTGAGCGCCAGCGCCAGCGGTCTTGTACATCTGCTCGGCCATCTTGTTAGAAGCCGTCGTCAAGCGCTCGGTCGCGGCCTTGATCTCGTCGACATTGTTGCTTTCGAGGTGCTTGCGCGCGTCCGCGAGAGCCTCTTCGACGTCTTTCTTGGTTGCGTCGTCGATCTTGTCGCCGTTTTCCTTGAGCGTCTTCTCGATGGTGTAGATCAGGCCGTCCAGGGTGTTGCGGGAGTTGACCACCTCTTTGCGCTTCTCGTCCTCGGCGCGATGCTCTTCGGCTTCCTTCTGCATGCGCTTGATCTCTTCTTCGGTCAAGCCGCCGGAAGCCGTGATCCGGATCGACTGCTCCTTGCCGGTGCCCAGGTCCTTCGCTCCGACGTGCACGATGCCGTTGGCGTCGATATCGAAGGTCACCTCGATCTGGGGCACGCCACGAGGCGCGGGCGGGATGCCGACCAGGTCAAAGCGCCCGAGGGACTTGTTGTGCTCGGCGAACTCGCGCTCGCCTTGCAGGACGTGGATGGTGACCGCGGACTGGTTGTCGGCAGCGGTCGAGAAGACCTGCGACTTCTTCGAGGGAATCGTGGTGTTCTTCTCGATGAGCTTGGT